>DATCTB010000274.1:0-2507 GCA_036568185.1 Bacteroidales bacterium
TTCGTCAATCATGCCGTAAGTTTTGGCTTCTTCGGCTGTCATCCAGTAATCGCGGTCAGAATCAGCCCATACTTTTTTGTAGGTTTGACCTGAATGGTGAGCGATTATTTCATATAATTCCTTTTTCAATTTCTGAATTTCCCTTGCTGTGATTTCAATATCTGAAGCCTGGCCTTGTGCGCCACCCATTGGCTGGTGAATCAATACCCTTGAATGTTTCAGGGCAGTCCTTTTTCCTTTTTGTCCGGCACACAGCAAAATGGCTCCCATAGAAGCTGCCATACCGGTACAAATGGTTGCAACGTCGGGTCTGATGTACTGCATGGTATCATAAATTCCCAAGCCGGCATAAACCGAGCCGCCGGGAGTGTTCAAATAAATCTGGATATCGCGGTTGGCATCGTTTGACTCGAGAAACAGCAACTGCGCCTGGATAATGTTCGCTACATAATCGTCAATGGGAACTCCCAAAAAAATAATCCTGTCCATCATCAGCCTGGAAAAAACGTCCATTTGTGCAACGTTCATCTGCCTTTCTTCGATAATAGTGGGTGAAATATAATTGCTATAAGCTGAATTGTATCTGTCAAGGGTCAAACTGCTGATGCCATGGTGTTTGGTGGCGAATGACCTGAATTCTTTACTACTGTTCATGATTTTCGTTATTTGTGTTAGAAACTATCTCAAAGAATTTTTCCTGATCAACTTCCTTGCCAACTTGTTTCAAGTTCTCTTTAAATAATTTTATCAGTTTGCCACTTTGCAAATCCTGGAAAATGCGCTGTTCTTCTTCTCGGTTCTGCAAAACAGTGTCAATTATACTCTCAACTTGCGGATTATCAATACTTCCACCCATTGTTGAAAAATATGCACGCACCTTATTCCTTATTTCTTCACGAGTTACCGAAATGGCTTCGCCGTATTTTTCATGAAGTTTTTCTTCAATCAACTGCCATTTCATCGATTTAGCGTAGCTATCGTACTGCAAATCAATCTGTTCTTTGTTTATTTTTCCCTGGTTAATTTCTATCAGCCATCTTTTCATAAACTCGTCGGGCAGAGTAATTTTGGTGATTTTCAACAATTCATTAATTGAATCATCCAAAAACTGACGGTCTGCATCGCGCTGAAAATGTGATTTGATTTCTTCCTTTATTTTAGCCTTGAACTCTTTTTCTGTCTTTATGTCATCATTTGGAAAAACTTTCTTGAACAATTCCTCGTTAATTTCAGCTTCATGAGTCCTGATGACTGATTCCACAGCAAAACGATATGTTTCTTTCAATTTTTCATCATTCCCTTCTTCCAAATGCAGCAAAGCGCGGACTTTTGCTTCGTCTTTAAATGCCTTCATCAAGCTAAAATCAATTGCATCACCTATTTTAGCGCCAATCATTTTTTCCTGAATCGTTTTCAGTTTTACATCTTCAATCCTGAAAAACCCTTTGTGGTTCACACCGCCTTCAACTATATTTCCGTCTTCGCCAAGTTCAGAAAACATTCCCTGCAATCCATCCGTAATTTCAGCCTCTTCAGGGTTTTCCTCAGTTCCAAAACGGATTTTAACATCAGCAATTGCCTTATCCAACTCTGTCTTACTTACTTTAATATCGTAATAAGGAATTTCTATTTTATCTGAAAGCTCAACCTCAAATTCGGGAGAAAACGCAATGTCGAAATAAAAATCAAATTCCTTTTGGGTATCAAAATCAATAGTCGTGGTTTTTTCCGCATTGGGGAGTGGTTGCCCGAGGATATTCAATTTATTTTCAGAGATGTAATTATTTAAGGAATCTGAAATAAGCTTGTTGATTTCTTCAGCCAAAACGCTTTTTCCATACATTTTTTTAATCATGCCCATGGGCACTTTTCCCGGGCGAAATCCGGGCATCGTGGCTTTCCTTTTATAATCGGAAAGTTGTTTTTCTACTGAAGGTGCGTAATCTGTTTCGGTAAGTTGGATGTGAATGATGGCATTTTGTTCGCCATTGGCTTGCTGGGAAATGTTCATTAAAATTGTTTATTGATTTAATTAAGTGCGGATGAAGGGACTCGAACCCCCACGCCTTTCGGCACTAGATCCTAAGTCTAGCGCGGCTACCAATTACGCCACATCCGCGTGGAAAATTTTTAAAATAGGGCTGCAAATATACGATATTTTTATTCTGAAACAGGGCAATAATTAAATAGGTTTCCTACCGGGAAAATGAATTTTAAATGGCTTTCTCATTTTGAAAGCAAGCCCGATATTTCCGCAATGGTTTTTTCGTATAAATCAATTAAGCTTTTGTAGGCTGAAATTTTAGATGATTTTAGGTTGTATAGTTTCCAATTTTTTTTGGTTTTTTTAAATAAATGAAAATAAGCCCAACTAAAGCCTGCCATTACTGGAAGGCTTAAAAAATAAGCTAGTGCCACCCATTTTTCTGAAACAAAAAGTAGTACAAATGTAGTTTGAATTAGATAGAAAAATGGAAACAATAGTATTGACAACAAGTATTTTACAG
>DATCTB010000275.1:0-5814 GCA_036568185.1 Bacteroidales bacterium
GCTTCTGTTTTCACTTCCCAATATTGCTTAAACTGAGGAAAAGCCGATTTTTTTTGTGAATAAAACTTCTTTCAATCGTGAATAGAGTAGTGAATATTTTTTTATTTTTACGCTCCTTCATTCAATAAAAAATAGAGCGAATAAACAATCAAAATTATGAAGTTTATAATTTCAAGTACATCACTGCTACGGAGCCTGCAAAAGATAAGCGGCGTTTTGAGTACTAGCAGCACCTTGCCCATTTTAGAAGATTTTCTTTTTGAATTAAAAGATGAAAAACTAATCATCACTGCCTCTGATTTGGAAACCACTATTTCCGTGGAACTCAAACCTGACAAAGCTGTTGACCCGGGTATGGTTGCTATTCCGGCAAAAATGCTGCTAGATATCATGAAAACATTTCCTGAAATGCCTGTAACTATTTCTGTTAACCTGGAAAATATGAGCATTGAACTATTTGCCGGTGATGGAAAGTACAAACTTGTTGGCCATCGCAGCGACGAGTTTCCTCAAATTCCACAGCTTGAAAATACCAAAACAATAAACCTGAACGGTTCAATATTGGTTCACGCGTTTAACAAAACTTTATTTGCTACCGGGAATGATGAACTCAGGCCTGTGATGTCGGGCGTTCTTTGTGAAGTGAAGGAAGATAACCTCACTTTTGTGGCAACCGACGCCCATAAACTGGTAAGGTACCGCAGGGCTGATGTAAAGGCCGGTTTTGTGGCTTCATTTATTTTACCAAAAAAACCTCTGAATCATTTGAAAAATATAATTCCAGATGATGATGACCTTCAGGTTAAAATGGAATTTAACGAAACCAACGCCCGCCTGATTTTTGACGACATTCAGTTAATTTGCCGTTTGATAGATGGAAAATATCCCAACTACGAAGCGGTTATTCCAACCGGTAATCCACATAAACTGACTATTGACAGGAAGAACTTATTAACATCTTTGCGCAGGGTTTCTATTTTTGGTTCAAAATCAACTCACCAAATCAGGTTTAAAATTTCAGGAAAGGAACTGGTTCTTACTGCCGAAGACCTTGATTTTTCAAGCGAAGCAAAAGAACGTCTGACATGCAGCTATGAAGGCGAGGATATGGAAATTGGTTTTAATTCAAAATTTATGCAAGACATGCTCAGCAGCCTCGAGACCGATCATGTTATCATTGAAATGTCAACGCCAAGCAGGGCTGGCATTATTTTCCCAGATAACTCTGAAGACGACCCGGAAGACATACTCATGCTGATTATGCCAGTAATGCTTACGCAATAATTTTTCTGCAATAAAAACTTAAAACACTTGAATATTCCGATTTGCAGACTTTTCAAGTGTTTTTTTTAAAATCAATATACCCAACCAAATGTATAGCTTTGATAAAATAGTTGACCGCGATCGAACTTCTAATGTAAAATACGATATGCGCAACAGCTATTTTGGAAAGTCAGATTTGCTGCCTATGTGGGTTGCTGATATGGATTTTGAAACCCCTTATTTCATTCGCGAAGCAGTTATTGAAAGAGCCAAACACCCTATTTATGGTTATTCATTCCGAACCGAAGATTATTATCAGTCTATTATCAAATGGGTAAAAAAAAGGCATAACTGGAATATTGAAAGAGATTGGATTTTATCGAGCCCGGGAATTGTCCCTGCTTTGAATTTTGCAGTGCACGCCTATACAAACCCTGGTGATGGAATTATTGTCCAGCCTCCCGTATATTTTCCTTTTTTTAATGCCATAAAAAATAATGGAAGAAAAATCATTTATAATCAACTTGTTTATAACGAAGGAACTTATAACATTGATTTTGAAGATTTAAACAAAAAGGCTAAGGAGGCCAAAATGCTTTTTTTATGCAGCCCTCATAACCCGGTAAGTCGTTGTTGGACCAAAGATGAACTTAGGGAACTTGCGAACATTTGTTTGAAAAATGAAATTATTATTATTTCTGACGAAATCCACAACGACCTCATACTTCCCGGTTTTAAGCATTACCCAACCGCAACCTTGTCAAAAGAAATTGCTGACTTGACTGTTACTTGTATTGCACCCAGCAAAACCTTTAACTTAGCTGGCCTGGCTACTTCTTCAGTAATTATTGAAAATGAAAACCTGCGGAAAAAATTTAATGATAAGTTGGAGGAATTTCATATTTCAGGAATCAACCTCTTCGGAATGATAGCTTCAGAAGCAGGTTATACATACGGCGAAAAATGGTTGGACGAAATGTTGCATTATTTACAACAAAACTATGATTTGCTTGAAAGTACGCTGAATAACGAATTTGAGACCCTTAGCCTGGTTAAGCCCGAGGCAACTTACCTCGCATGGATTGACTTCCGTAAAACAGGGCTAAGCGATGATCAAATAAAAAACCGTTTGATTAATAAGGCTGAACTTGGCTTGAGCCATGGGCCTATTTTCGGTCCGGGAGGCGAAGGTTTCCAGCGCATGAATATAGCCGCTCCACGGTTATTCATTCATGAAGCTATTGGCAGGCTGCGCGATTATTTCGATTAATGCCCTTTCATTTTCCACATTAATTTTCACTTTTTTGTTTTATATTTGAGCGTTTAACCAATAAAAACGAACAAATATGAAAGCGCTTAAAATTACCGTAATTGTTTTATTGAGCACCATTGCCGTGGTGTTGATAATTGCATTCTTTCTTCCTGAGGAAGTTACCGTTTCGCAAAGCGAAATTATCGAAGCCAAACCGGCTGTTGTTTTCCGCCAGGTAAATTCTATGCAGAATTATACCAAATGGTCACCTTTTGAAGATGACTCTACTATGGTCAGCACCTACGAAGGCCCCGCGATGGGAGTGGGTTCTGTTAGAATTTGGGAAGGCGAAAAAGTTGGTAAAGGAAGCCTTGAAATAATAGAAAGTGTTCCTTATTCCAAAGTAGTTAACTTGGTAAAATTCGACCCCTCTGGTATAGCGGAAGAAACCTGGACATTCGAAGCGGTTGACCAAGGAACAAATGTTACCTGGTCTCTTCGGGTTTACGACTTGAGTTACCCAATGGGCAGGCTTTTTGGCTATTTCATTGACGACATGATGGGGCCAATGCAGAAAAAAGGGCTTGACAATTTAAAATCCCTCTGCGAAGCAATGCCATCACCACCCGACATTGAAATAGTTGATGTGAATACAACTCCTTCCTTGATTATTTACGATTCAACAACTGTAAGCGGAATAGGTGGCTTGCTGGAAAAGAACTATGGTATGCTGATGCAATACATCATGAAAAATAAAATCCAGATGGCTGGCGCACCGTTTGCTATTTACCACAATTGGGATCCTGAAGGAATTATACGAATTAGTGCCGGAATACCGGTTGCACAGGAAGTAGCGGGAAAGGGATTGATTCAATATTATGAAATTCCTGCCGGGAAAGCAGTTTTTACTGAACATGTAGGTGGCTACAATACTGAAGTAACCCATTATGCGATTGATGATTATTTAAAAGATTTTAATCTGAAAACCGCTGATTACATTTGGGAAGCCTACATCACCGACCCCTCTGAAGAGCCAGATTCAACCAAGTGGGTTACCTATATTTATTACCCCATGGCTGAAGAATAAATTAAGTGTTTACTAAATCAAGACCCGAAACTTTTTTTTGGTTTCGGGTTTTTATTTCAAAAAACAAATATGACATTAGCTTATATTATCTTTGCCATCGTTCTCATTCACATTTTAGCAGGCCTGGCCTGGGCGCTTTATAAAATTTCGAAAAAACCTACCAACAAAAACCGTTAATATTTTTTTCAATGGAACAAAAAAACACCAGGAAAAAGAGAATATTATTGCTTCTGGCAATAATAATTTTGATTCCAATTATTTGGTTCTTTTTTCTGAATGAAAAAGGCGGCGAAGAAACAGTTTCAGAAAAGCTTATCGGAAAATGGCTTCGCAACGAGGGTTCTTATACCCTTGAAATAAAAGCGGTAAACGAAGATGGCACTTTGGATGTAGCGTATTTCAACCCAAAATCAGTTGAGCTGGGCCGCACCGAATGGATGATGTATAAAAACAAACTCCATGTTCTGGTTGAATTGAAAGGTCCATACGTTTTATCGAATTACCAGTTGGTTTATGATGAAGAAACCAAAAGATTGCATGGAACTTTTTTCCAGGCAGTTGAGCAAGAAACCTATTCAATTTATTTTGAAAAAGCCAAAAAACAGTAAATACTTTAACTGTATAGCGTGAAATTCCGCCCTTTTCACCGCTTTTAATCACGCATATCATTAAATTTTGCCGCTGAAGGCTGCAGGGAGCTTTTCATGTTATGGTATTTTCGTACTGCAGGCTGCAGGAAGCTTTCCCAGTTATGGTATTGCAGTCCTGCAAGTCGCATGGCTATAATATGGATTTAAGAATTGAATCCTTCTTTTAAAAAAACCACAATTGTTTTTCCTATTTTTGATAAAAATTATTCCAAAATGAAATTGGGTTTGAGGTTTGTATTATTTGCCCTGCTGCTTTCCCCTTATTTTGTTTATAGCCAAAACTCAAAAAAGCCAAAAACCAACGATTCAACCAGCGTAGTGGTTGGCCTGAACAAAACCAACGACAGCGTTTTTAGGCCTGACACTTTATCGAACCAGGAAGAAAGCCCACTTGATATTGGTAGGAACAGGGGCCTTTTTATTACTACTCCCGACAACAAAATGCAAATGCGCATCTTGGGTTCGGTGAGAATGTATGTTTATTATGACACTAAGTTGATGAGTTCCAACAGCACCTTCAACACATACGAAGTCCCTGTTGACAGCAATGCTCAGTTGGTTCCAAACTTTAATTTTAATGTGTATAAATCAAGATTTGGATTTGAAGTTACCCGGTTAACTGACGTTGGGCAAATTTTTGTCAGGCTTGAAATGGACTTCGAAGGGCCGAATAACAGCCTCCGCATTAGACACGCCTATGGTCAATATAAAAATTTTCTCATAGGGCAAACCTGGTCGCTATTCATGGATGTTGAGTCGCAACCTTTGATGGTGAATGGGGGTGGGCCTACCGGGAACATTGACATCCGCACGCCTCAAATAAGGTACACCAATACTTTCGCCAAGAAATTTATTTACGACCTTGGGCTTGAATATTCACAGCCACAATACCAGTCGCCCGATTCGGTGCAAGCCTCAACCATCAATGCTTTTCCGTCAATTACGGCAAGGCTGAGCTATTCGACGAAATTCGCGGACTTGCAGTTTTCGTCAATATTAAGCCGCCTTGTTTTTCAATACAGTAATGATAATAATAGCTATTTGCCAGGTTATGGTTTTATGGTTGCAGGAAAATTTTACCCGCCCAAGCATAAAAGAAATACTGCATACCTCATGCTTTCCTATGTTAACTCGCTATCACATTTTATCACAACCTTTAATAATGCCGGCCTCGACGCTGTTTATGACCCCAACACAGGATTATTTGCTTCAGTGAGTGCTTTTAGCGGGTATTTGGCCCTAAGTCGTGAACTGATAAAAAATATAGATGCAACAGTATCGGTAGGCTACGCCAAAATATTTAACAAGGATTACCAGCAGGAACTTGATTTTCGTGAAAGCATTAGCGTTTCTTTAGATGCATTTTGGCATATCTATGAAGGAACCAGGCTGGGTGCTGAATATGCTTTTGGAAAGAGATACGATAAAGATTTTAGCAGTGGGACGGCTAGTCGCGTTTCTGTATTGTTCTATTATGATTTTTAGGTGGGTAGTTTGAGTATCTTTGAATAGATAAAATTCGATTAAAACCAAATTTAATTTTAGCAATGAAAACTATTGGC
>DATCTB010000276.1:0-2475 GCA_036568185.1 Bacteroidales bacterium
ATGCACAGGTGGGTTTTTTGCATATTTGTCAGGTAAAGTTTTTATCAATTCAGGGTTGCAATCTGTAATTTTGCTCACGTCAATATCGTTGTCCTTTGCTGAAGGGTCGCTGCCGTCTGCCTGCCTGATATCCCGGTCGAGGAAACAGGCCATCAGCATATCTTTATTGAAAATCGGTTTTCCATCAACCAGCAAGCCCAGCACAATCTGGCACCAAACTTCCTGGGCTATTTCTGCTTTTGTGCACTCACGGGCACATTTTCCATTAAATCCTACCGAATTCCAATCGGAAATGTCAACTGAAATAATCCCTTTTACTTCTCCATTTCCATAATCTGAAAGATTAATTTTTTTCCAGAATTGTGGTTGCGAAATAACAGTTACTGCCCATGGCGAATCGATTATCATCACATGGCCTTTGGTGATTGGAATATCCACGTTCAAATAATATTGAATACCGGTCATCCACGAAACATCTTTTGCCAAGTCTGAAATGGTGCCAAGCACCGGGTCGGCAGTAACAATGTTTTCTGAGTTTTCAATTACTTTTGCAGCCACTTCAACAGGCACAGCCATGATGTAATAATCGCCAGTAACGGTTTTTTTATTGCCTTTTTCATCCACAAAGTCGGCACCGATAATATCCCATGTATCCAGCACGCTTGTTCTGCAGTGCAGTTTGTTTACAGTGTGCCCGTGAAAGAACTTTACTTTTCCACCTTTTCTATCTTTTGTCAGGTAATTATACCAGGGGTCGAGCCAGGCTTCGTTGGTAGGGCCGTTCAGCACGCGGTCAGTTCTTTTTCCCGGGGTTGCCATTTGGTAAATCAATTGAAGCAGGATATCGCCTCCAGTCCGGGTGCTCACTTCCCTGGGCTTGGCAGCTACCAGTGTGCGTGTAAGCCCGCCTACAAAAAACTCGCGGTAGGCTTCTGAATGGAAATCAGCATTGGTAAACTGCCACCAGCCTATACGTTCGTATTCATTCAGGCGGCGCTCCTTGCAACTGGTCATTAACTGCCACACTTTGTTTACCATCGAGTTCACATCGGCATCGGTAATGCCTGTATGGCTATTCTTTAAAGCGTACAGCATCACCTGCAGGTCTTTTTTCGATTTGGGGAAATTCACCAGGGTGATGATTTCATTCATTCCTTCACGTCCCATTGCTACCCGCTCTGTTGAAACCAGGTTGTCGAACACGCCATTTTCATTTCCTTTGAAAGGAATACGTTTCATAGTATCGGTAACATGCTGGTAGAAACCGGGGAAAAACCTGAACCCATGTTCGCCGGGAAGTGGCTTTCGGCCTCCAGTTGCAGTTTGTGGAACATCCACACTACGGGCTTTGCCGCCAACATAGCGAGGCTGTTTTTCATACACTTCAACTTCAAATCCGCGTTCAACCAGTTCATGGGCGGCCGACATACCTGCAACACCGCCGCCAATTACAATTACTTTTTTCATAGACCTTTACCTAGTTTTTTTTGAGTGGGAGAAGCAAATATATAACATTATTTAGATTGGGTAAAAATAATGAAGTTATTATCGTATATAGAATATGTAGTTCTTTGGCTTGAGATTGATTGAGGCTTCTTGGCTAAAGCACCGGAAGAAAGGCTATCTTAAAGGCGAAAAGTACGGTCATCCTGAACTTGTTTCAGGATCTCGGTGCAGTTTAAAACAGATCCCGAAATAAATTCGGGATGACAGAGCTGCTTTTGAGACGAGATTAAAGATTATCCCACCAAAGCATCAAACAAAACTTCCACCGGGTGTAAAGCCTGTCTTTCGGTTCCATCCTGTATCTGGTGGCGGCAGGAGGTGCCATTTAAATGATTTATACCATTTTTAAAAATGAGCTTTTCTATCAAAATATGTTTTTTATTTTTGGATAAACTCAAGAAATTCAATGTTTTGGAGACAAAAAAAATACTCTGAAAAATACCCTAAATAGGGTATTGTTTTAACTGGTTTTGTTGCTGAACTTTGTGTGAAATAAGGGGACAAAAAAACCCCCTCTACAATGATTCAAAGAACAGATACGACTCATATTCAATAAAACAAAGAAAGGAGGCGACGGCAAAGATAAAGCAATAAATGAATAAAAGCGCTGAGGGATTTAGCCCTTTTATAAGCTGGTACTTGCAGCATCGTTAAGAAGTAAAAGGGCATTGATACCTTTTAAAAAACAAATAAGCAATTCCGAAAAGCTTTGAGAGAGTAGGAAAACCAAAACACAAAAAAAATGAAAAAAATATTTTTAGTATTATTGTCTGTATCAATTTTCTTTGCCGCCTGTAAGAAAGAAAACGCTCCGGTTGCACAACATAACGATACAAACAACGGGCAAGAACGCTCCAGCGGAATAGTAACCTATTTTTATAAAGGAAGTATTATTGACTCTACTGATGTAGATTGGGACAGTGAAACATTAAGTATAGTTTGTGGCTTTAATTCTTCACTAACTGATGT
>DATCTB010000277.1:0-3177 GCA_036568185.1 Bacteroidales bacterium
ATGTATACTGACTTTGCAGGATATTTGGAACTTGCTCCAATGGACTATGTAATTGAAGTACGCGACGAAACCGGAACAACCACGGTAGCCGCTTACAGCGCACCACTGGAAACATTAGGACTGGAAGGCGCAGCACTCACAGTATTGGCATCAGGATTTTTGAATCCAGCAAATAACAGCGATGGTCCGGCTTTTGGACTTTACGTAGCATTGCCAAGCGGTGGCGAATTGGTAGAATTACCAATGTACGAGCCAATGGCAAGAGTCCAGGTAATCCACAACTCAGCCGACGCGGCAGCAGCAGTTGTTGACGTGTGGTTGAATGACGCATTGTTGATTGACAACTTTGCCTTCCGCACCGCATCACCATTTATCGATGCACCTGCAGGCGTTGAATTTACAATTGCCATCCAGGGTCCTGACAGCGAAAGCGCTGAAAACCCAATCTGGTCACAGAACTATACTTTGGCTGATGGCGAAACTTATATTCTTGTAGCCAACGGTATTGTAAGCGGCTCAGGTTACGACCCGGCACCAGCTTTTGATATTTATGTTTATCCAGGAGCCAGGGAAATGGCTAGCAATGAATCTAATGTTGATGTACTTGTTTTCCATGGATCAACCGATGCCCCGACAGTTGACATTGTTGAAGTTGGAGCTGGCGCAGGAACTATCGTTGACAACCTTTCATATGGTGAATATGCTGGTTATCTTGAGCTTCCTGAGGCTGACTATGTACTTGAAATAAGGGATGAAACTGGAACGACAACAGTGGCTACTTACCAGGCGCCGCTCGGAAGCCTTAACCTAGGTGGCATGGCAGTTTCAGTGTTGGCTTCGGGTTTCTTGACACCTCAAAACAATTCTGATGGCCCTTCATTTGATTTGCTTGCAGTATTGGCTGATGGAACTGCTTTGTTGCTCACGCCTGCCGGCATTAATGAATCTCTGGTTGACTTGGAAACATTTAAGGTTTATCCTAATCCGGCAGTTGAATCAATTAATGTTTCATTCAACTTGAAAGAAACAAGCGAAGTTGCTGTTGAATTGATTGACATAACAGGACGTACTTTGAAAACAATGAATTTAGGCTCGAGAAGTGCAAATGTTTACAATGAAAAAATTGATGTAGCACAATTGCCAATGGGCTTATACATGCTCAATGTTAGAACAAACAATTCGGTTGTTTCTAAAAAAGTATTCGTACAATAAGAATTCTAAACTCTACTATACATACTCAGAAAGGCTGCCATTTTTGGCGGCCTTTTTTATATAAAATCAAATTTAAATTGGAGGCTATATTTATTGGATAAAGTGTTGACTTTTTTGTTTTAGGTGTTACTTCGTTATAGCGCAATCCCTAAATTAATTGTAAAATTGAAGGCAGGTTGAGTTTCGATAAAAGTCCCAGTCTTAGGTGGATTATAATATTCCATATTGTGTGAAAATCCTTTAGCTACAGTATACATATGATGAATAACCCGCGTGAATCCCATACCAGAATTAATTTCAAAGAAAAAACGATGTGTTACAAATTTATATCCAAAATCGATAAACCCACCGTAAATGTTGACCTCATCATTCATCTTTCTGTAAATTAAATACCCGTCTCCCAAGTTCTCCCAAACAGCTTGGGTTGTAGTATCTATATTCATGTTTTTATAAACTCCTTTTAGCGAAAGATAAAACAGGTTTGCCTGTTTGTTGTTTTTTGGCTTATTCAGATACACATTCACCTGCGGAGTTAAAAAATAACCGGAATAATACCCGAGTGAACCATATTCTATTGGCCCGGCAATAAACCAATTGCTGTAGGCTGCATTATTAGGATAAATATATCCACCCGAAAGTGCGACACCAACAATCCCCGGTTTGTATTCGTATGTCAAGCCAATTTGCTGAAATGCTATCATATTTAGCGGGTTTATCGATAGGTAATGCCTGGGAAAATGCTCCTCTTTTTTATTCTGCTCATTTTGCCCACAAAGCAAAACTGGAAATGAGAGAAGAAAAAAAAGTATTGAAGTTAATTTCATGGGTTTGTTTTAAATGCAACAAAACCTGTTGGCAGGCAGATATAAATTACCATAAAAATATGAAATAATTCATCTCAACCACTTACATGGAAAATGAAATAAAAGAAAAACTAATTAATTTTCAAACTCCGAAGTAAAAAAGAATTTAATGTCAGTATATTTTTCCTGTGCCATTTGAAGAGCGAATTGAGAATCTGCAAGAAAAACTTCACGGCCTTCTTTGTCGAGTGCGATGTAGTTGGCTTTTCTTGCCCTGAAATCTTCTAATTGCGCTTTGTTCTTGCTTATAAACCAGGCAGTTTTATAGAGAGTTATTGGCTCATAGCGGCATTTGGCGCTGTATTCGTGCTCAAGGCGGTATTGAATAACCTCAAATTGTAGGGCTCCAACTGTACCAATAATTTTCCTTCCTGTGTGTTTCCCCGTAAAAAGCTGCGCCACGCCTTCATCCATCAACTGGTCAATTCCTTTTGCCAATTGCTTTGATTTCAGCGGATCAGCATTTTCAATGTATTTGAATAATTCTGGCGAAAAGCTTGGAATGCCTTTATAATTCAATATTTCACCTTCAGTTAATGTATCACCAATTTTAAAGTTTCCGGTGTCGTGCAGCCCGACAATATCGCCGGGAAAAGCTTCATCAACAATAGATTTTTTCTGCGCCATAAAAGCCGTAGGGCTCGAGAACTTCAAATTCCTGTTCTGCCTGATATGCAAATAATTCTTATTCCTTTCAAACTTCCCTGAAACCACCCTTACAAAAGCAATCCTGTCGCGGTGGTTGGGGTCCATGTTGGCATGGATTTTAAACACAAAGCCGGTAAATCCTTCTTCATCAGGTTTAACATACCTTGTATCGCTTTCCCTTCCTTGCGGTGTAGGTGCTATTTTGATAAAAATATCAAGCAATTCCTTTATACCAAAATTGTTTAGTGCACTGCCAAAAAATACCGGGCTAATCTTTCCATCAAGATATTCCTCCACCTTGAATACTGGATATACATTTTCAACCAGGTGCAGTTCGTCTCTAAGTTGTTCTGCGTCTTTGCCCAGGTAATCATCCAGTTCGGAATTAGCCAGGTCAGTGAATTCGATACCTTCTTCAATGGTTTGTTTGGCTGGTAAAAAAAGGTGTAAGTTT
>DATCTB010000278.1:0-7504 GCA_036568185.1 Bacteroidales bacterium
GCTTCATTTAAACTGCAGGCACAGTTTTATAATGGGCTGAATATGGAGTTTGGAAAAAACCGTGTACAGTACCAGGATTTTCTTTGGTTATACTATAAATTCCCCGATTTTGATACCTATTTTTACCTGAATGGACAGGAACTGGCTCAGTTCACAGCTTTGTATGCCGAAGAACAAATTCCAGTCCTTGAATCGAGGATTGAAAGCCAGTTGGACAAGCGAATTCAATTTATTATTTTCAACAAACTTACCGACCTCAAGCAAAGCAATATTGGCCTGATGACACAGGAAAGTTATAACACAGGCGGTATTACACACATTATTGGCTCGAAGGTTTTTCTGTATTTTGATGGTAACCATGTTAACTTTCAGGAGCAAATACGGGCAGGAATTGCCGAAGTGTTGTTCAACCAGATGATGTTCGGCGGAACTTTCGGCCAGCAAGTTAAATCATCTACTTTTTTTTCATTACCTAAATGGTTTAAGATAGGCGCTATTTCTTACCTGAGCGATGAGTGGAATGTTGATTTTGACAACCATGTCAGGGATGGAATCCTATCAGGAAGGTACAAAAAGGTGAACAACCTGGAAGGCGAAGATGCTGTGTATGCCGGACATTCATTGTGGCGGTTTGTTGCTTTAAAGTACGGTAAGGCTGCTGTTAGCAATATCATCCACATGACCAGCATAAGCAACAGCATTGACAAAGGTTTTCTGTATGTTTTGGGAATGCCATTCAAAATGGTTGTGAGTGAATGGAGAAGTTTTTACCAGGAAGAATATGCTTACCTGAATGAAAATGGACAAAATCCGGAGAATGTATTAAACGTAAAATTTAAAACAGACATTGTTTACGGACACCCCGCCCTTAGCCCCTTTGGCGATTACCTGGCCTATACTTCAAACGAAATGGGCAAAATGAAAATTTACCTTTATAATTTTCAATCAAAGAAAAAGAAGAGGATATTCAAGCGGGGTGTTGTTATTGATACCAAAACCGATTATAGCTATCCCTTGCTTGCCTGGCATCCTACAGGAAAAATTCTTGCCATTTCGCTTGAAGAGAAAGGAATGCCATGGCTTTATCTGTATAATGTTGAGAAAAAATATTTTGCCAAACAAATCATTTATGATGTTCAAAAAATAACTGATATTTCTTATTCCGATAATGGCCAGTTACTTGTTGTTTCGGCAGTGAAGAATGGACAAAGCGATGTGTTTGTATTCAACATTGCCGCAAGCTCTTTCGATCGTTTGACTAACGATATTTATTCTGAATTGAATCCAAGGTTTATTAATAATTCGAGCCAGATAATTTTTTCTTCGAACCGAATCAATGATACGCTTGGCCGCGAGGAGGAAAACATAACAGAAGTTCCTGACAATTTTGATTTGTTTGTATATGATTACGCCAAGCGTAGCCCAATACTTAAAAGAATTACCGATACGCCACTGGCAGATGAAAAAAGGCCGGAACCTATTGGGTTTAATGAAATTGCATACCTGAGCGACGCAAATGGAATTTACAATACCTACCTGGCCACTATTGATAGCACGGTAAGCTCGGTCGACACAACAATTCATTACCGGTATTTTGTTCAATCCAAAGCTGTTACAGATTATAGCCGGAATATTATTGATGAAAATATTTCCAGAAGAGGAGATAAAATGGCAATGGTTTATTTCGAAAATAATCTTTGGAAAATCTATACGAAAAAAACTCCTGATTTTCAATCTTCACCTGGTTTAACTCTGGTTGATACCAAATTTATGGCCAACCTGAAAGCAGAAGAAGAACAGAAAAAACCAAAACAGAAAAAACAAATTTCGGATTCAACTTCGGCAATAGCAGAAGGGAACAAGGCACCTGTTACGCAAATAAAAAAGTTTGCAATGGTCTATGCGGATGATGAAGGAAATGAGTTTGTCGGAAGTAAAAATGGCGGTATCAGCCAGGGACAAAATGGAAAAGGCTTGCCTGTGCTGGTTGATGTTGAAGAGGAAAACGGAACTTTTACCTGGCCAAAAAGGCTCAACTACAGAACAGAATATTTCCTGAATGATGTTACTTCACAAATTGATTTTAATTACATAAATTATGGTTATCAGCCTTTTACAGGCGGAGGGCCTATCTATTTGAACCCGGGATTTAACATTTATTTCCAGTTAGGTTTGACTGATTTAATGGAGGACCATAGAATTGTTGGAGGTGTGCGGCTCAACTTCACGTTAGTTAATAACGAATATATTTTTACTTATTCCAATTTGAAAAAAAGGCTTGATAAAGAAGTAATTTTTCACAGAAATACTGTACAGTCAGATATTTACCCCTATTTAAAAATAAATACGCATGAAATCTTTTACAGGGTAAGCTGGCCTTTTAGTGAGGCATTGAGTTTACGCGGTACTGCGGCTTATAGAAACGACATGTATGTTTTGCCGGCTACTGACCAGGTTACTTTGGAAATACCCAATGTGTACGATAACTGGGCCATTGGAATAGGTCAATTGGTATTCGACAATACCCGTAATGTTGGAATGAATTTATATTATGGTACTCGCTGGAAAGTTTTTGCTGAATATCATCAGCTAATTAATGGTGATAATTCAAATATTGCTGTGGTTGGTTTCGACGTCAGGCATTACACGAAAATTCACCGCACATTTATCTGGGCCAACCGAATTGCCGGAAGTTCTTCATTTGGTTCCGACAACCTCATTTATTATATGGGTGGAGTTGACAACTGGTTATTCCCTAAATACAATTATGATACCCCGATAGATTATTCGCAACATTATGCTTATCAAACCCTTGCAACCAATATGCGGGGCTTCAACCAAAATATCAGGAATGGAAACAACTTTCTTGTAATTAACTCAGAGCTCAGGTTTCCATTATTCCAGTATTTTTCGAAAACCCCACTCAGTTCTAGCTTTTTAAGGAATTTTCAAATAGTAGGCTTTGGCGATATTGGTACTGCCTGGACCGGCGCCAGCCCTTATTCAAAAGATAATTCGCTTTATACCAAATATATTTATAGCGGTCCATTGCTTATTTCTGTTGAAGTTCAGAAAGAGCCTATCGTTGGTGGTTTTGGTTTTGGCGCAAGGATGCATTTGTTGGGCTATTTTCTGCGTGGCGATATGGCCTGGGGCGTTGAAGATGGAAGGATAGGCCAACCGGTTTATTATCTTTCCCTTAGCCTCGACTTTTAAAATTAATTTTTTATTAAATATTTTATTCTGAATTAAGAATTTCTGATTTGGAATTGTTACGAAAAAGGAACTTATTAAAGGTATTTTATTAATCGTTGATATGAAGAAAGTTAGCCCAAATAGCCCCTTTTTTTTAAAACGTTTAACATCGTTTACAATACTATGCCAAAAAAAATTTTTGGGGATATTTAAAAAGTTTTAGGCATCTAAAAGGTTAATTTACCGGGGATTATTTTTTATTCACGACCCTATGTTAATAAATTTCAGAGGGTCAATCGTATATTCCATTGTATATTGCAGTGGAAAAAAGAAGGCCTTTTCTTTTTTGTATCGCGCTGAATATTAATACCATAACTGGAAATCAACAATAACCTAAAAAATGGAGAATAACCTATTCTTAAATTTTGAGCATGCACCCAACAGCAATCTTCAGGAGCCTGAAGTGCAGTTGGAGAAAGAAAAAAATTATTACGAAAAAGTATTGGAAGAAAGAACTAAAACTGAAATGAACGAAGTAATTACACAAGCCGTTGAGTTGACTGAAGAAAAACTAATCGAACAAACTACCGAAGCTGAATTAAGCAAAACTGAATCGAAGAAAATTCCGATGCAAAGCTACACCCACGAAGAAGTGATGGAGGCCGCTACTGAGTACTTTGATGGCGACACCCTTGCAGCTAATGTGTGGATGAATAAGTATGCCCTGAAAGACAGCCAGGGAAACCTGTATGAGCTGACACCCAGGGAAATGCACGAACGCATTGCCTCTGAAATTGTGCGCATCGAAAACAAATATCCCGATCCTTTGACCAAAGATCAGATTTTTGAGGTGCTTGACCATTTCAAATACATCATCCCCGCTGGTAGCCCTATGGCCGGAATTGGCAATAATTTTCAGATTTCATCATTATCTAATTGCTTTGTAATTGGGAATGACGGCGATTCAGACAGCTACGGCGGTATAATGAAAATTGACCAGGAACAGGTTCAATTAATGAAAAGAAGGGGCGGCGTTGGCCACGACCTGACACATATCAGGCCTGCAGGAAGCCCGGTAAAGAACACCGCGCTTACCTCTACCGGTGTTGTGCCGTTTATGGAACGTTATTCCAATTCAACCCGCGAAGTGGCTCAGGATGGAAGGCGTGGTGCTTTAATGCTCAGTATTGGAATTAAACACCCCGATGCCGAACATTTTATTGATGCTAAAATGGAAAAAGGCAAAGTAACCGGGGCCAATGTTTCGGTGAAAATTGACGATGAATTCATGAGGGCGGTTAAAGAAAATAGGTCCTATAAACAACAATTCCCCATCAATTCTCCTAACCCAAAATATGTTAAAGAAATCAATGCCCGCGATTTGTGGGAAAAAATAATTCACAATGCCTGGTCGTCGGCTGAGCCAGGAATTCTCTTTTGGGATACCGTCATTCGCGAATCTATTCCTGACAATTATGCCGACCATGGTTTCCGCACAGTTTCAACCAACCCCTGCGGCGAAATTCCACTTTGCCCCTACGACAGTTGCCGTCTGCTGGCTTTGAATTTATACAGCTATGTGGAAAATCCTTTTTCAGATAAAGCATTTTTTAACGGTGATAAATTTATCGAACATGCCCGCGTTGCGCAGCGCATGATGGATGATATTGTTGATTTGGAAGTTGAAAAAGTGGAAGCCATTCTGGCAAAAATTGATGCAGATCCGGAATTGGAAGAAATCAAGCGGGTTGAAAGAAAACTATGGGAAAATATTAAGTTGAAATCTGTCCAGGGAAGAAGAACTGGAATCGGCATTACTGCTGAAGGAGATATGCTTGCTGCTTTGGGCTTACGCTATGGCTCAAAAGAAGCAATCAAGTTTTCAACCGAAGTGCACGAACTGCTTGCCGTTGAGGTTTACCGCTCATCAGTTGACCTGGCCGAAACACGTGGAGCTTTTCCTATTTACGAAACAGAAAGAGAGCTGAATAACCCGTTTATTAAGCGATTGAGAGAAAGTTCGCCACAACTTTACGACAAGATGGCAAAAGTGGGAAGGCGAAATATTGCTATGCTAACCATTGCCCCAACCGGAAGTGTAAGCATTTGCACCCAAACTACTTCGGGCATTGAACCTGTTTTTATGGTTTCCTACAAACGCCGCCGCAAGGTAAACCCCAACGATAAAAACGTTGATGTTTCATTCACCGACGATGTTGGAGATGCCTGGGAAGAATACAATGTTTTCCACCCAAAATTTGAAGTTTGGCTAAAAGAAAAGGGCTTTAATGTTGAAGAAGTTAAGGCTATGCCTGATTCAGAGTTGGAGGGAATTATCGAACAATCACCTTATTATAAAGCATCCTCAGCCGATATTGATTGGGTGAGCAAAGTGCAGATGCAGGGAGAAATTCAGAAATGGGTTGACCACTCCATTAGCGTTACGGTAAATGTACCCAGCGAAGTTACCGAAGAATTGGTAAGCGACATTTACATGACTGCCTGGGAAAGCGGTTGCAAGGGGGTTACAATTTATCGCGAAGGCTCCAGGTCAGGGGTGTTGGTAAGCAACGATAAGACAGAAAATAAGGAAAACGACCAGGAATCTTTCCGCGAAACAAAAGCCCCACCACGCCCGAAAGTGATTGAGGCCGACGTCATTCGTTTCCAGAACAATTACGATAAATGGATAGCCGTAATTGGAAAAATTAATAACAAACCTTACGAAATTTTCACCGGTTTGGCCGAAGACTTTTTCCTTCCACCATGGGTTGAAAATGGCTGGGTAATTAAATCGAAAATAAAAGGAGAGCCCACACGCTACGATTTTCAATTTGAAGACAAACAAGGCTATAAAGTTACTTTTGAAGGCTTATCCCGTTCGTTTAATAAAGAATATTGGAATTATGCCAAACTGATTTCAGGTGTCCTACGTCATGGAATGCCATTGCCTTACGTGATGGAATTAATTCAAAACCTGAACGTGGCTGATGACAATATTAATACCTGGAAAAATGGTGTGGCCCGTGCCTTGAAAAAATACGTTCCCAACGGAACTACTGTTGATACAACATGCCCAACATGTGGCGAAAATACTTTAGTTTATGAAGATGGCTGCCTCACTTGCAAATCATGCGGCCACTCAAAATGTAGTTAGCAGATAATAATTATTTTAGGTTAAGAAGCTGTTCTGAAAAGGGCAGCTTTTTTTTAGAAATGTAATTTATGGTAATCAAATTCCTGGTTATCGCGGAAGTAGCGGATTTTATTGGCAAGGTGAAGAAAGATTTCTAATTCGTGGTTTTTAAACCAGGCAATAGCATCTTGCTTTTCGTTGATGGCATCTGCAAAAACCACTAAAAAGTCAAATTCATGTTTCCTGAGCCAGGCATAGGCACCGGGCTGTTTATCGACGGCACCATCGAAAGCAGCAAGATGAGGGTATTTGTTTTTCATCAGCCATTCAATAGCTTCATTGCTACCGCGAATGCCACTACTTAAAGCTGCCAGCTCAGGATACCCATTTTCCATCAGCCAGGTATAGAATTGCTCCCCTTCCAAACTGAAAGTTTCGCCAAACGCCATTAATATTTTAGCAGGGTAATCAAGCATGGTGTAAAATTACGTGAAAAAGTTGGAAGTCCGAAGCTGGAAGACCGGAGACGGAAGGCCGAAGCTGGAAGATCGAAGAATCGAAGCAATAACTTTATGTACTCATAACTTTAGGCACTCTTTCCGTAATCCGTAAAACGTAATACGTAAAAAAAAGGCAGAAGCAAGATTTTCCTGCTTCCGTCTTCGGTCTTCCCGCTTCCGTCTTTCTTAGTATCTGTTCAGGCAGTTGAGGTCGGTAAAGGCTTGCTCCAGCCGTTTCACCATGGCAACTTCACCTTCACGCAACCATTTACGGGGGTCGTAGTATTTTTTATTAGGAGAATCTGGCCCATCAGGGTTACCAATCTGGCCTTGCAGATAGCCATGGTTTTTCGCTTCAAACTCACGAACGCCATCCCAAAAAGCCCATTGTGTATCAGTATCGATATTCATTTTCACTGCACCGTAGGAAATGGCTTCTTTAATCTTTGCAGGTTCCGAACCAGAACCACCGTGGAAAACAAAGTTTACAGGGTTTGGCCCTGTTTTATATTTTTTCTGAATAAAATCCTGTGAATTTTTCAAAATAACCGGCTCTAATTTTACGTTTCCTGGTTTGTAAACACCATGCACATTTCCAAAAGCAGCTGCTATTGTAAAGCGGTCGCTAACCGACAATAATACTTCGTAGGCTTTTGCAACTTCTTCAGGTTGG
>DATCTB010000279.1:0-2015 GCA_036568185.1 Bacteroidales bacterium
AATTACTTATTCAAAGGCAAATCAATCCCACGCTTGTTTTTTTTGTCTTCATATTTTAATAAAAAAGCAAAAATTACACCCAGCAAGCCCAACACTGCAAACATAATCATCGTGGGTGTGTAGTTCAGGTGTTCTTCAACTCCCGGGTTGGATTTGTCGAGGATATATCCTGCTAAAATTGGAAAGCTAAAAAGGCCAAGGTTTTGAATGGAATACATCAATCCGTAAGCTGTTCCTATTTCTTTTTCCTTTACAAGGCGGACCAATGAAGGCCACATGGCAGCGGGAATCAGAGAAAATGAAACGCCGAGCAAAATCATGGGAAGGTGGGGTTGAATATTTGTAAAAGTAAACATCAGATGAATAATCAATAAAAGGGAAGCTCCAAAAATCATTGCGGTAGCTGCCTTACCATATCGGTCAATTAAAAAACCAAATAAGGGAGTAAAAACAAGCGTTGCCAAAGGAAGCCAGGAAGTAACCGCACCACTTTGTACACTGCTCATATCAAATTTATTTTGGAAGAAATCAGGGGCAAAAGCCAGGAATGGAAAGACTGCCGAGTAAAAAGTAACGCACAACAATGCAATATAAATAAAGGCCGGGTTGCGGACAATATCGCCGATATCGCTCAGTTTAAACCTATCTTTTTTCTCTGCAACAGTTTTAGGATCAACTTCTTTGTCATATCGCATATCCAGCAACATATACACGATAAAAGCAAGCAAGCCAATCAACACAAGAATGGCGGCAAACCAAATAGCAGTGCTTAAATGCAAACCATCCTGGGCAATGCGTGGCGAGAGTTGCAAAGCAGCAAATGTTCCCAGCCTGCCGAATCCTACTTTCAGGCCGAACGCCAATGCCAAATCCTTTCCTTTAAACCATTTCACCAATATTTTACTAACGACCACTATGCTTGTTTCGGCGCCAAGCCCATAGAAAAACCTTCCCAACAGCATCATTTTTAATTGGGGTGAAAATGAAGGAAGAAACGAACTCATCAAATTAAAGCCCAGCCCACCTTCAGAATAATAATCTGAAGCGCCGTAAGCTGTGAGCAATGCACCAAATGCCATAAAGAAAATAAACCAAAAACCGGTGCGGCGTATTCCAAACCTGTCGAGAAATATCCCGCCAATTACGGCCATCATCAGGAAGGTATTCGGAATGGAATAAAAAGAAGCAAAAAGACCGTATTGCGTGTTGGTATAACCAAACTCGCTCACCAACTGTTCTTTCAAGGTGGAAAACGCATCATAAAAATAGTAGTTTACCGACAGGACAAAGCCAACCAAAACCAACACTCCCCATCGCAGCGCTACCGATTCGCTAAACTTCTTTTTGAATTTTTCCATTCATTTTTTTTGCTAAAATAGTTTTTATTGCTTAGAAAAATTAATGCTACCGCGAAGTGATGTTTCTCTATGGAAAACAGACATATTATCGGGAATTGGCAAAGGAGATTGCTTCGCTCCGCTTGCTGTTGGGTTACCTTCTTGAAGTTTAACTGCGAGGAGTCTTCGACGAAGCAGTCTCATGGGAGCATTACCTCAGGGGATTGCCGCGCCTCCTTTGTCGGCTCGCAATTGGGCTGGCCTATGGGTAAGTTTATCTGCGAGGAGTCCTCGACGAAGCAGTCTTATTATTGTTTGCTTTAGGCGATTACTTCGTTCAGCTCGCAATTGGGCTTTGTTCTTTAAGCTTTGTTCTTTGTATTATCACTTTTTATCTTTTTTTTTGAAGTTTGCCGCAGTTTCTATTTCTGATTCTAATCAGTTAAAACTACGTATTTTTAAGGTATGGAAAGAGGAGGATATATCTACATAATGACTAACAAATACAACACAACTCTATATGTAGGATCAACTTCCAATTTAAGAAATCGTGTATATCAGCACAAAACCAAACAATATTCTAACTCATTTACTGCAAGGTATAATCTTGACAAGTTAGTTTATTTCGAACCATTTATGTTCATTGAAGAAGCTATTGAAAGGGAAAAGCAGATTAAA
>DATCTB010000280.1:0-4048 GCA_036568185.1 Bacteroidales bacterium
ATCAGGATAATGCTGGTTTGCATCAATTTTGTGTTAACACCAACACTTTTTGCATAGTGCTCGCCCAACAGCAAGGCATTCAAGGGTTTTATAAATAACAAACTGGCAGAAACGCCAAAACTTGTAACTCCAAGCAGGAAAGTGGACTGGCTCAAACTGGTTTTTGAAAAGCTGCCCAATCCCCACAAAACATAAGCATGAAGCTCTTCAGCCCTGCTGAAAAATTGTAAAATACCTACAATTGCTGAAACCAGATAGCCTATCATGATGCCGATGATGAGCACGGTGACGATATTGCCAATTTTGCGGGAAACAAAAAGAATGCAGGCAAGCAAGGCTAATGCGCCAATAAAAGCGGCAATTACAATTTGAAAATCACCATTGAGAAAACTTAAAAAATCAGTGTTAAAAAAACTACCGGCAAGTATAACCAGCGCAACGCCAAGGCTGGCACCTGAACTGATACCCAAAACGGATGGGCCGGCAAGCGGGTTTCGAAATAATGTCTGCAACAATAAACCGGCAACACCAAGTGCCATACCTGTAACCATAGCCGTTATTGCCTGCGGAAGGCGGTATTCGATAACAATAATGTTGGTGTAAGTGTCCTGCAATTGCTGGAAGGTAAGCGCTTTCCAAACTTGGTTCCAGGGTAGCAAAACTGAGCCATACCAAAGGTTTGCAAGAAAAAAAACCACAAGCAGCCCGCCAAGCAGCACAAACAAAAAGGTATTTTTCAGGGGGAATTGCATCAGAAAATAAAAGTATAATTTTCTTTGAAACAACGAAGTTTTCAAAAAGGAATTTGTAAACAAAAGGCGCTACTCAGGGAATAACTTTGTAATAAACCGGCTGGTAACCAGGAAGCAGTTCAGGGTGGAATGCCTTTATCAAATCTGCCAAAACCACTTGTGGCTCAAGCGGGCTGTTTTCAAAATAGGCTGTTTTTTCTGCGTCACAATAAATAACGTGGTGTTCCTGAAAGGCTTTAAAATGGGTGTATAATTCATTCTCTTCAGCCAGGTTTTCGTAACCCGGTTTTTCATTGTAGGAACCAATAATTCTCCAGAAATCAGCGTTTCCAGCTTCATTGTAAACTACTTCAAAATCGAGTGGAAAACTTCCGCTTTGCTGATTTTCTTTCCAAATATAATCAGCATTGGCATCTGCAAAAAGTTTGGCAACATAACTCTGCCCGCCCGGCACAAACCATTGCCCATTGAAATATTTATCTGAAAAAACACTTGGTTTTGTAGATGCTTTCGAAGCTATTTCTTTGTACTCATTATACTGGTTTTCAATAATATTAAACAGGCTGTCAGCCAACCTTTCCTTTCCGAAAAATACGGCTGTAAACTTGATCCATTCTGCCCTACCGAGCGGGTTGTCTTCCATAAAATCGAGGTAGCTAACCATCGGGATTTTGGTGGCAGCAAGCGGATGCGACTCACTGGTATTATATGGTGAATAGAAAATAACGGATGGATTTACCTGCAAAGTTTTTTCTATATAAAACGAACCGTTTCCGGCAAGTTCGGTGATTAAACCTTGCTGGTAGCGCTCCTGAACGTGCTCATTCCGAATATAATTTGCTTCGGAAACTCCGATTACCTTGTCCAATAAACCTAATTTATCCAAAGCATTTAGTTGGGTAGCCGAGAAAACGGCAATGCTGTCAAGGGGAAGAAGAAATTGATTTTTAGGCTCGACTGTATCCAAAATTTCTTCTTCATTCAAAATATAATAAGTTTCCTTAACCCTCCTGTTATTCCCAGGTTCAAAGACAGTAACGATTTTTAAATTTTCTTTATAAACAATGTCAAACCCATTTGCATATTTAATTGTTGAATTTGCTTGATTTGAGGGGCTATTTTGTTCAGCAGATTGGTTTCCTTGTTGAAAATTACGGCAGGCTGAAAAAGATAAGATGAGCAGAATGTTCAGAAAAAAAAATGAAAATATTTTCATATTCAAAGTCAGAGGCTAATCAACAGTTAGGCCATCTCTTTCAAGAAGCAATATTGAATATTGTGAAACGATGAAATACTTTTCGTTGTGGTATTGAATTTCAACAGCACTTTTCTTTAGAAAAATTGCCAAATCGCCCACCTTTGCCTGCAAAGGAATATAATTCACCGAATCATTTTGTTTTTTCCAGGGCTCATCAATTTCTTCCGAAGGAATAGGGAAAGGATACCCAGGCCCTACTTTAACCACATAACCACTTTGAATTTCTTCCTTCTCGCTATAACCGGGAGGCAAAAACAAACCACCGCGCGTTTTTCCCGATTCGCCTTTTGGCTTAATCAGCACACGGTCACCAACAACAATCAGTCTGTCAATTGGATTTAATTTTTCCGAAGTCATTGTTTTTTCTTTGGTCAACAAAATTAAGAATAATCTCCGTTTCGGAATAATTACTTAATCACCGTATAAATTTCTTCTCAACACCTTGATTTTCTCATCGGTAATGTACTCATCATATTCCATCGTCTTGTCAATGATGCCGTTAGGTGTTAGTTCGATAATCCGGTTAGCTACGGTTTCAATGAATTCGTGGTCGTGGGATGAGAAAAGAATGTTTCCTTTAAAGTTAGTCAAGGTATTATTAAAAGCCTGGATTGACTCCAGGTCGAGATGGTTGGTAGGTGTATCGAGCACTAAAACATTGGCATTAATCATCATCATTTTGGCAATCATGCAGCGCATTTTTTCACCACCCGAAAGTACACTTGATTTTTTATAGACTTCTTCTCCTGAGAAAAGCATTTTTCCGAGAAAACCACGTAAATGTATTTCAGTAGTGTCAGAAGAATAGTTGCCAAGCCATTCCAATAAATTTTCATTATTATCAAAAAATGAAGCATTTTCAAGTGGTAAATAGGAATGAGTAATCGTTTGACCCCACTCAAATGTTCCTGAATCAGCTTTGTCTTTTCCCATTAAAATTTCAAAGAAAACTGTCATGGCCATAGGGTTGCGCGAAAGAAAAACGATTTTATCTTCTTTTCTTACAGCAAATTCAACATCTTTAAAAAGATATTTTCCATCCACTTTTTTACTTAGCCCATTCACTTCTAGCACTTTGTTTCCAGCTTCACGCTCGGGAGTAAAAATAATCCCTGGGTATTTCCTGCTGGAAGGCAAGATTTCATCCACATTCAGCTTTTCCAACACCTTTTTACGGCTGGTTGCTTGTTTTGATTTTTTCACGTTGGCGCTAAAGCGTGCAATAAATTCAAGCAGTTCTTTTCTTTTTTCTGCAGATTTTTTATTCTGTGCCTGTTGCTGCCGCAGAGCCAACTGGCTCGACTCATACCAAAAACTATAGTTTCCTGAAAAAACATTAATGGTATTGCGGTCAATATCAACAATTTTAGTGCTGATTGAATCCAAAAAGTGCCTGTCGTGTGAAACAACCAAAACGGTATGGTCAAAATTAACCAGGTAATTTTCAAGCCAATCCACCGTTTCCAGGTCGAGGTCGTTGGTTGGCTCATCAAGCAAGAGGTTTTCAGGTTTTCCAAACAAAGCCCTGGCCAGCAACACTTTAACCTTTTCCTTTCCACTCAATTCGCTCATTAATTTATGATGAAATTCTTCATGCACGCCCAGCCCATTTAACAAGCTGGCAGCATCGCTTTCCGCATTCCAGCCATCCATTTCGGCAAATTGTTCTTCCAGTTCCGAAACCTTCATCCCATCGGCGTCAGTAAAGTCAGCCTTCGCATACAAAGCATTCTTTTCTTCCATTATTTGCCAAAGCCGCTCGTGACCGCGCATAACCGTTTCAAGTACAGGCAAACTATCGAATTTAAAGTGATCCTGCTCCAACACCGACAGACGCTCATGTGGACCAAACTGCACTGTACCATGTGTTGAATCAAGTTCTCCGCTTAGAATCTTAATAAAAGTAGATTTTCCGGCACCATTTGCACCAATCACACCATAGCAGTTGCCGTTGGTAAAAACCATGTTTACATCCTGGAAAAGAGTGCGTTTACCGAATTGCATCGTTAAGTTTGAAATCGTAATCATAAATAGTTTT
>DATCTB010000281.1:0-3091 GCA_036568185.1 Bacteroidales bacterium
TGATAATCCGATGGATGTTATTGTTGTTGATGGCAAGAGCAATCAGGATTCCAATAACTACAAGAATAATTTCCCCAATAGCGTACTTCAGGTATTTTACCGTTTGGTTTTTATTGACAAAACCGAATCGAATTTTTCTAAAGAATGTTATCATTGTTTCATGTTTGGTTAGAATTATATCCGAGTTTTTTTAGCCCTGAGTTTTACAAAGCTTTCTTTCCCCAAAAATAAAACATTAATTTTTATTCATTTTAGTTTGAAGCCCAATTTCAAAACCTATGCTTTATCACATTAAATACATCAAAACTGCCCCAAAATCCATGAAGCCATGAAGTGCTGCGAAATAAACGAAAAGCGAAGGGCGATAGTAAATAGAAACTCCGATTAAAATTGAAAAAGGCAGAAATACCAGCGCACGGTATAGTATAAAATTTACATCAGGAATAAATGGCAAAGTACAATGTTGTAAGGAAAGAAATAAAACAGGAAGAGCCACTGCAAGCCATTTTACTTTTAACTGATTTTTGAGTTTAGGCATGATGTACATAAAATAAGTTGCTAATTCAGCCAAACCTATTGTTAATGGGAATGCTATCAATAAAAAGTAAACCAGCCATTTATTTATATTGCCAAACATCAATTCTGCAGGGACATTTGGGTTTTCCCACAGCAGCATGCTTAGGAAATAGCCAGGGGCAAAAACTATTGGAAACGAAATCAGGGCTAAACCGGCGAAGATTTTGATGTCCTTTTTTAAAGTCAGTTTGTTTATCCTGAATATATCCAGGTAATTTTTCCCATCTTTTTTCAATAGAAAATATAACAGCGTAATACTGACAATATTTGTTAGAGTAGCTGATAACAACCAGTATTTTTCAGATTTATCCCATGAGTTGAAAAAAAGTGCAATCAATATCTGGAAAATCAGGAAAAATGCCAACCTGCTGAAAAGCAATAAATATGTAATAAACCCCATTTTTCCCTCGACTTGAAAAGGAAGCTAAATAAAACCAAATTTACTGTTTTTCAATTTATCTTGTTGATTTCTTGCGAATTCGTTGCAAAAGAAAAAACAATTGCTGCTTATTACATACGCATTGGCTGGCAGGGCTTGGGGCTATTTTTTACTTAATTTCTACCTGCTTGCTAATAATCGTCAATAATATATTTGTCAAGTTTATCTAAAAACCGCTCATCGGTCATTCCTGTTCGGTTAAACATAACCACACTCCCAATTCCTTTGTCAGGATAAATCCTGATTTCACAATAATAACCACCTCCACCTCCGGCATGTGCGAAATATTGATTGCCGTTCAATTGTCCGCTAAACCATGACAGGCACATACCTGTTGGTTTGCCTTTGTTTGTATAATTCTCGATGAAAAGCATTTTCTTAAACTCATCGGGTATCAGTTTGCAATTTGGCTTTAATAATTCCTGGATATATTTAACAAAGGCATTAGGAGTTCCGATTAAGCCGCCATAAGAAGGGCCATTTACATAGAAATTTTTAAATGGATTCCATCTACCCTCTGTTGTACCCACGAATTTAGATTTGTCAATCATGAATCCCAAAATTGCATTTGAGAAACTGTATTTTTTATGATAACCTTTTGCATGCTTAGCAACATTGCTTATTGTAAAACCCATTCCTGGTTTTTCAATTCCTAAAGGCTTTAAAATATTTACTAGAATGTATTCTTCATAAGGTAAGCCAGAAACCTCTTCAATAAGTTGCCCTAGCAATACATACCCCAAGTTTGAATAAGCATATTTTTCATTTGGGCTTGATTTTGCCTTATTGTTTTTTAAAAATATTTGTTTAAAAAAAATATTTCTATCGAATGATTCATGTTCTTCTGCCAAATGTATCCAACTCAAAGGAATCGGGTTTGGGATTCCTCCAGAATGGGCCATCAGTTGCTGTATGGTAATTTCAGATGAATATGGGATCCCGATAGCTATCGGGACGGGTAGGTATTCTTTTATCGGGCGCTCTATATCAATCTTTTTCTGTTCCGATAACTGCATAATTGCCAAAGCCGTAAATGTCTTTGTTACGGAATAAGCATTGTATGTAGTGTTTTCTGATGTTCTCGTTTGTTTTTTAATGTCAGCAAACCCATCTTGAAACTGATGAATGACACTATCTTTATTGAAAATAATATACTGAACTGAAGGCGTTTTATTATCTTCAATTTGTTTTTTTAATATGTTATCTATTTCATTCATTTTCATTGTTTGTGAGTTCAATTAGATATTACTATGCTTGCCGTTTTCAGAGCTTGCTGGTAAATTGATTAGGCCTGATTTAGGGTTGTTCGAACTCATTTCTCAATTTCAAAACAATCCACCTTCAGAAGTCAACACATCAGCACATCAAACTCATTTTCAAATTTTCAAATTACCTCATTTTCAAATCAACTCCTCCCTCAGCATATTCAGTGCAGCCAAAGCCGAGCGCCTGATATTGCGTCCGCGGTGCTCGCTGAAATGGAAGAGTTGTGAGCGGGCTCCTTTTTCTGAAGCCAAGCCAATCCAAACGGTTCCAACCGGTTTTTCGGGCGTACCGCCATCGGGCCCGGCAATGCCTGAAACCGAGATGCAGTAATCGGTTTTAAGCCTTTTCCTGCCACCCAAAGCCATTTGTTCAATCACTTGCCGGCTGACTGCCCCGTAAGTTTGAAGGTCATTTTCATTCACGCCAAGTTGATTGATTTTAACTTCATTTGAATAAGAAATAATGGAACCCACAAAATAGTTCGAACTGCCAACAATACTCGTCAATAAATGGGCAATATAGCCGCCAGTGCAACTTTCGGCGGTGGAGAGTGTTTTGCCCTTTTTTATTAATAATTTTCCGATGGTTTCTTCAAGCGAAATATCATCAAACCCATAAATCAGTTCGGGAATAATTTTTTGGAGTTTATTGCTTAATGCTTCAATTTCAGTTTCCAGCTTTTCTTTGTCGTAACCCTTTCCGCTCAGCCTCAGCCTGACCATTCCGGGTTGTGGCAGGTAAGCCAGCTTGATGTGCACCGGAAGGCTGTCTTCCCAAGCACTAATTTTTTCAGCCAGCATCGATTCACCC
>DATCTB010000282.1:0-3809 GCA_036568185.1 Bacteroidales bacterium
CCTCCATAACTGCATTTCTGCTATCTTGATGGTGAATTTTCAAATCATTAAATTGAATTAAGAGCATGACAATCATGTAAAACAACTTGATTTCTTGTTTTTTTTTTAAATTTGTTAAACACAATTTAAAAAGAAATCACCATGAAAAAACTATTTTTCTTAACTCAGTTTTTTTTGGTTGCTTTTCTGTTACCTCAAACAGTTCTTTCACAGCCACATTTCAATCGTGAAGTGGGTAAGCTTATCGCAGATTCTTCAGTAATTACCTGCAATAGTGATAGTTTACTAAGATTTTTCGATGGTTTTGTTAAAAAAAATGCACAGATTGATGCACATTTTGATGATGTGAAAATAATGAAAGGTGATGGCTATTATTATTTATTGGCTGTTGATAATAACAAATTTGTTAAATCCGCTTATGAATTAGTATTAGACCAAAACTCTTTTTATGAAATAATGTTATCAGATGGCGGAAGTACAACGGTAGTTTGTTCAGGCTGTGAGGTTGGGTGCAATCCGGCAAAAACTACTGAAGGAAATTGGTATTGTGACCCAGCTTGTGAACCAGCAACTTGTACGAAAACTGTAACTGTTGTAATTCCTTCTAACTGATAAGGGTTTAAGCAAAACCTTTCTAAAATTTTATGTTATAGATTTTTTACTTTGAGTTTTTTACTTCCTCTGCCTTACCACCTCATACATCATTACCCCGGCAGCAACGGAAACATTTAATGATTCAATTTCTCCCAAAAGAGGTATCGACACTTGCAAATCGGTTTTTTTCAGGTATTCAGCAGAAATGCCCTCCCCTTCTGAACCCATTATCAAACCTAATGGACCTGCCATTTCTGACTCAAAAATTGACTGTTCTCCTTTTTCTGTTGCTGCCACCATTTTCAAGCCACTGTTTTTTAAAAAATCAATAGTCAGTTTTAAGTTATCGCTGCGGCAAATGGGTACTTTGAAAATTGCACCCGCAGAAGATTTGATGGTATCAGAATTGAGCTGTGCTGCATTCTTCGTAGGAATGACAACTGCATCAACCCCTGTGCACTCTGCTGTCCGGATGATAGCGCCAAAGTTGCGGACATCGGTTATTTTATCAAGAATCAAAATAAAAGGCGTGCGCCCTGCTTCATAAACCCCGGGAAGTAGATTTTCAATTTGGTAAAAAATAACCGGCGAAATAATGGCAATTATCCCCTGATGGTTTTTGCGGCTGATGCGGTTCATTTTTTCAACCGGGACAAGTTGATAGACAATGTTATGCTCCTTGATAAGCGCCATCAAATCCCTAAAAGCAGTGCTTTGCAAGCCCCGCTGGATAAACACTTTTTCAATTTCCTTGCCGGCTGAAATCGCCTCCATTACGGGATGAATGCCGTAAGTCATTTCTTGTTTGTAATCTTCCTGTGGATTATTCATTTAAATTAAGGTATTGCGGTGGTAAACTTTTTTTTGTTGGGACGCCCATTTCTTTTAACTGCTCAACCTGCCTGATCAAGTTACCGGGGCCTGAAGTCAGCTTTTTATGGGCATCATCGTATGATTTGCTTGCACGTTCGAGGTTGGAGCCAATATTTTCAAGGTCTTTCACAAAGCTTTCAAATTTATCGTACAATTTTCCGCCCCGGTCAGCGATATCCATTGCGTTCTGGGTTTGCTTTTCATATTTCCAAATGGATGCCACCGTTCGCAAAGTAGCCAGCAATGTGGTTGGGCTGACGATGACAACCCTTTCTTTCCAGGCATAATTAAACAATTCGTGGTCGGCCTGGACGGCAACCCCAAAAGCGGGTTCAATGGGCATAAACATCAGCACAAAATCGGGGGTGTTAATATCCAATAATTTATCGTATTGCTTCTCACTCAATTCTTTCACATGTTTTTTTATAGAATCCAAATGCCTTTTCAGCGCTGCTGCCTGTGTCAAATCATCTTCAGCACTGGCAAACTCAGTGTAAGCGGTTAGTGATACTTTGGAGTCAATCACCAGGTGTTTGTTTTCGGGCAACTTAATCAGCACGTCGGGACGTAAGGTGGCGCCTTCTTCACTTTTAGCTGAATATTGCAAAAAATATTCCTGGTCTTTGATTAAACCGGAACGCTCCAGCACCCGTTCTAAAATAACCTCGCCCCAGTTTCCCTGCTTCTTCGTGTCTGACTTCAGCGCTTTTGTCAGGTTTTGAGCGTCTTTGTCGAGGGCAATGCTGAGGTCGTACAGTTTTTTCAGTTCTACTTTTAGGTCGGTTTGGTCCTTTAACCCTTTTTCATACGTATCATTTACTTTCTTTTCAAAATCAGAAATTTTTTCTTTTAAAGGCGTAAGCAATTCGCTCATTGCTTTGTTGCTCGTTTGGTTGAATTCGAACGTATTTTGTTTTAATATTTTATTGGCAATATTTTCAAATTCCATTTTGAATTTATTCTGAAGCTCTTCGAGTTGCTTTTTCTCTGTTTCCAGCTTTTCCTCCAAATTTTTAAACGCTGAATCCATTGCAACCATTTTCTTTTCAGCTTCCTGCCTGCCCCTGGCTTCATTTTCGTATTTTTCAATTGTAGCTTGCTTTTCCTGCTCAAGACCTGCAATTTTTTGCGATAGCAACGCATTTTGTTTGTCCAGGTTATTCAATTCATCATTCCCTTTTGAGGCAGCTTTTTCAATTTCTTGCTGCAACTCCAGCACTTTTGCTTTTCTTGCAAACTTTGCAATTACATAACCCAGGGATATACCAATAAGCAACCCAGCAACGATATAAATTATTTCCATAAAATTTTTTAGTAAAAATACCAATTTATCCAAAGGGGTTTCGCTTTTTCAGGACTTTTACTCACAAATACAAACGGATTATTTTTTTAAAAAACCGAAATATTTCATTAATTTTAGGCTTCATTAAAAATCCATCCTGATGAAAAAAATATGGCTGGCATATCTGTTCATTTTTACGGGTTCCCACTCCTATAGCCAGAGTTCAGCGCCACAGCCACTGATGACGAAGCTAATTTTCAAAGATTTTTTAACTATTCAATTTGATTACCCGCAACAATCAATTGACAGGAACGAAGAAGGGACTGTGAAGATTCATTTTAAAACTGATAAAAATGGAGCAGTAAAATTTTCAGAAATTACCAATTCTGTTTCAAACGAAATTGACAGCACGGCACTTTTCCTTTTTAAATCGATTGTTTGGCAGCCAGCAACAGATTATGGATTAGCGGTGGATGGAGAAAGTGATTTTGAACTGGATTTCAAAATAAAAAAATTTGAAAAACTGGATAAATCAAGAGGATACAGGCACATAACTTACCCTTTCAAGCCTGTCGACAATTCTTTCAATATGTACAATTTAAAACAACTGTCATCGCTACCCGAAGCCATTCTCGACAGTAATTACACGTCACTTTCCGATTTTGTGTACCACCAGTTAATGTTTCCTGAAGCAGCTATAAAACTGCATATATCAGGAAATGTAACTGTTCAATTTGTTATCGAAACTAATGGTTTACCTTCCAATATAAATGTTACTCAAGCTGTTGGTGGTGGCTGCACAGAAGAGGCAATCCGCATTATACAGATGATAAAATGGATGCCGGGAATAAAAGATGGAATGGCGGTTAGGACAAATTATGAAATGTTTATCAAATTCGTTTCACCCGAAGAAGGGATGCCAGGTTATATTCCCAGCCAATCTGGAAGTGGGCTTTGAACCTAATTTTTCACCTGTTAGTATCTGCGAATACGTTAATTAATAACTACTTATTTGAACAAATCAGCAATATTTTTTGTTTTCTTTTTTTATAAAAATTTG
>DATCTB010000283.1:0-2186 GCA_036568185.1 Bacteroidales bacterium
CATTTTGGGCTTCCTTGCGGAAGTCAGGTTTGAAGTAGGAATCTGCTCTGCTTGCGCTTTGCTTTTTCCGGCCCCGGTTTCCCTTGCGGTGCCCCGTTTGGTGAAGGCGATAGGTTTCTGCTTGCGCTTCTCCTGGCTTCACCAGATGGTCAGTTTCAACTTCTGCTTGCGCTTTGGCTTCCACTTCCCAGGCTTGTTAAAACTTGCCCTTTATCCTCATCTGCTGAAGCAAATATATGGTAAAAATTACAACCAAGTCAAGTTGTTGATAGGCTTAGAAATGCACAAAGAATGAACAGGGTTTATCAACAATTGTTGATAAACATGCCAAGCAACAAAGCACCAAATAGTTAAAACGGTTCTTTATTAATATTCATCATTCTCTAATTACCAAAAGTTATTACGCAAAGCGAAATTTGGAAAGATTCTATTAGAGAAAGGAGGTTTTAAATTATATATTTGGTGGAATAATTCTGAAGATTTCTGGAACATTAACAAGTTAACAACGATTCTTTATGGATAATGATGAGACATTAAGACTGCTACAACTCAAGATGTTTATTGCTCTAAATCTAACTACAATAGCTCATGATGGAAGTGTAGCTGAAATAAGGAAGTTAGTGGGAAAAGTAAATAACGTTAATATTGAGATATATCCCAATGAACATCCACCTCCTCACTTCCATGTTAAATCGGATAATTTTAATGTAACAATTAGCATAAAGGATTGTCAAATTATTAATGGTCAATTAGACTCAAAGACTTACAAGCAAATTAAATATTTCTATGCTTCAAATAGACAGGAACTTATAGATGTATGGAATAACTTGAGACCTTCAGATTGTCCTGTGGGACCGATTAAAGAATGAATTGAAGGAGACTGAAAAAGCAGTAAATGCCATGCCTGAAAAGTAATCCTTCTGCTGGCGCGAGCTTTTAGCTCGTGCCTTACAAATGACACTTTTAAAATTCATCCTCCCTCTTTTTCTGAAAAAACTCTTTCATCAGGTTACCGCATTCTTTTTCCATCATTCCACCTATGATTTCAGTAGTAGGATGGAGGATGGCTGCGCCGGTTTTTGAAAAACCGCGTTTCTCGTCTTTTGCCCCAAAAACTATCCGGCTAATCTGTGTCCAGTATGCAGCCCCGGCGCACATCAGGCAGGGTTCGATGGTAACATAAAGTGTGCAATCGAGTAAATATTTTCCGCCAATAAAACCGGCAGCAGCAGTAAAAGCCTGCATTTCGGCATGGGCGGTTACGTCATTCAGCGTTTCGGTGAGGTTGTGCCCACGAGCAATAACCCTGTTGTTGCTCACAATCACCGCACCAACCGGGACTTCATCTTCAGCAAAAGCTTTCCTGGCTTCTTTCAAAGCTTCTTTCATAAAATATTCGTCAGAAAAAATATCCAGGCTCATAATTCTCTTTTTTTAAATTTAGTATCTTAATTCTACTGTTCGTGTTTTTTTTTGGCAGAAAAAACAAAATACAAATCATAAAAAACAAATAAATTCCAATATTACAAACCTCAAAATTCTAAATAGCTTTTTTGGATTTTATCCATATGGACAAGTTTTGAAATTTGCTTTTTAATTTTTTGGAGTTTATTTGTCATTTGTATTTTGATTTTTGGAATTTATTTAAAGTTTATCTTTTTTTAGTCAGTTTTACGCCAATAACCAGGACAAGGGTTGCCAGAATAAAAGCAGGAACAAAGGAGGATTTAGCCTCAAATTGTTGAGGTAAAATAATTCCATAAACGAAAAGAATGAGGTTGACAACAAAGCCCGAAAGAATGCTTGCCAGCGCTGCTTTCCGAAACTGGTAAACATCTTTTTTTATCAATGCAAAAAAAGTGATAGGCACAAAAATAGCGATGGTTGAAATGCCCACCACCATCAAATCGACAATGTAAGGGAAAACAAGCGCCATAAACAATGCCACCACGCCAAAAATTACGGTAGCATATTTAATGAAAACATACGACTTTTCGTGGCTGACAGCTTTCTTTTTCTTAAAACCAACAAAATCTTTTACGGCGGAAATGGAGATAATATTTAAAAAACTATCACCAGAAGACATGAGGGCTGACAACAATCCAATAACTGCAAAACCCATGATAATACCGGTACTGTGGCGGTCGATAAAAAGATAGGCTACGTCTGCCGGTTTAACATCATCA
>DATCTB010000284.1:0-4852 GCA_036568185.1 Bacteroidales bacterium
TGATTATCATGCGTAACCCAATAGATGGAAGTGCGCGCTATGCCAGCGAAGTTTCACCTGTGCCAATTATTAATGCCGGTGATGGGGCAAACCAGCACCCAACCCAGTGTTTGCTCGATTTGTATTCTATTCGCAAAACGCAGGGAAAGCTTGAAAACATAGACATTGCCATGGTTGGCGATTTAAAATACGGACGAACAGTCCACTCACTGGTTCAGGCGCTTTCCTTATTCAACGCTACTTTTCATTTTGTTTCTCCAGAATCATTGAAAATGCCAAGCTCAGTGAAATCGTGGGTGAAAAAAGCGAACCTAAATTATTTTCAATATACTGACATGATGGAAGTAATGCCCAAAGCGGATATTCTTTACATGACCCGTATCCAGGGTGAAAGATTCCCCGACCCAATGGAATATGAAAAAGTAAAAAACGCGTATATCCTTGAAAATTCAATGCTTAGCGGTTCTAAAAAAACCATGAAAGTTTTACACCCTCTGCCACGCGTAAACGAAATTACGCTTGATGTTGACAGCAACCCAAAAGCCTACTACTTTCAACAGGCAAAAAACGGTGTTTATGTAAGGCAGGCTTTGTTGGCAGCTATATTAGGTCTGAAGTAAAAAATAAAAAAATGGAAAATAAAAGAACAGAACTCAAAGTTTCAGCCATCCGCAATGGCACTGTAATTGACCACATCCCGTCGGACAAAGTATTTCAGGTATTTAAAATTCTAAACCTGAACGACAGCAAAAACCAGGTATATTTTGGCACCAATCTCGATAGCCAAAAATATGGCAAAAAGGGAATTATCAAAATCAGCGACAAATTTTTTGAAAAACAGGAAATTAGCAAAATAGCCTTGGTTGCGCCTATGGCAACTATGATTGAAATAAAAGACTACGAAGTGGTCAAAAAAGAAACAGTGCATTTTCCTGAAATCGTTGAAAACATTGTCAAATGCTTCAACCCAAAATGCGTTACCAACAACCAGATTGTCCCAACACGTTTTAATGTAACCGAAGACCACAACAAACAAATGAAACTGGCTTGCCATTATTGCGAAAAAACAATGGCAAAGGAAAATTTTGTTTTTATTTAAAAGTGAATTTCCCTCTTAAGTATTTAGGTTGCAAGAGAATTTAACTTTTCTTGCAACCTTTTTTATGAAAAAATTGTTATTTAGCCAAGTTGAAAACAAAAATACATCCAATAAAAGAGTTGATTTCGCAAGGCGAAAGCCTGCACCTGGATTTCAAATTTGAAATTTCTGATGCAGCTAAAATTGCCCGTTCGCTGGTTGCATTCGCCAATACCGAAGGCGGAAAACTCCTGGTTGGCGTGAAAGACAATGGCTCCATAGCTGGCGTCAGGTCAGAAGAGGAATTTTATATGATTCAAAATGCTGCCCACCGCTTTTGCCAGCCCGAGGTTCATTTCACTTCCAAAGAATGGGTGCTTGAGGGGAAAAAAGTGCTGGAAATAAACATCCCTTTCAGCTCTGACTATCCGCACCGTGCACCAGACAGCGATGGAAATTTTAAAGCATTTATCAGGGTGGCTGACGAGAACCTGCTGGCTGATGGTGTTATGATGAAGATTTGGAAAAAAAGAAAAGAAAACAAAACCATCAAGTTCCACTACCGTGAAACTGAAGAAAAATTGTTAAAAATTCTTCGGAAAGAAGGCAAAATCAATACGATAAGGTTCATGCAGCTCACAGGCGTTTCGAAATACGAAGTTGAACATATCTTGTCTGACCTTGTTATTTTAAAAATACTTGAATTGAAAATCACTGGCCAACAAAGCTGGTATTTTTTAAATGAAAACGCTGACCAACTCATCAGTGATTACAGAAGAGAATAATTTTCTATAGGAGAAAAATTCTAGGCAAACAGCCCGAATTAATGTATTTTAAGAATTCAGGTATTAAATATTGTTCTAAATTTGCCTGTTGTTTCAAACAAAAACATGAGAAATAAATTTTACATCATTTTCCTGTGTATCTCGTTTCTGGCTTTTGACGGTTACGGGCAACAGTTTGGAAGCAATGTAGTTGGCAGCGAAGATAATATTCAATCTGAAAAAATAGTTACCCCAAAAAAGGCTTTCTCACCTGATGTTTCGGTTTCTCTTGGCAGCTCATTTACCAGTTTTGGGCATGGCTATAATGCTTTCGGCACTTACATTATGCCGGAATTTGCTTTTCCTGTTACCAAAAAATTTGCAGTCAAAGCGGGAATTGGATATTCAACTTTGTTTTACCCCAATTCAGGTTTTGAAAACCCAAGCCAATCCTTTAACCAATATGGCAGTGTTTATGTTTCCGGCATATATCAGGTTACGGAAAAATTCACCATTGCCGGGACTGCTTACAAAACATTTCCGCTTAATGTGCAAACTCCACAGGCAAACCCACGGGCGCTTGATTTCAGCAACGAAGGAATTATCATGAACATGGAATACAAAGTTACTGACAACTTCAGTATTAACGCGGGGTTCAGCTACCAAAAACAAAACCCTTACAACTATTATTACAACCAAGGCTACAACTCGTTTGGCTCTCCACTCAATTCGCCATACGGAAACTCTATGTTTGCGCCAGGTTTCTAAGCAGTATTTTTCTTCAAGACATTTTACTTAAAGTAAATACAAATTGCAATAATCAAGTATTTATGTTGAGAAATATCCAGATTTGGCATCATTTTTTCTTAATTAAGATTTAAAACAAACACTATGAAAAAGCTAATTCTATCAACAATTATTCTTCTTTTTATTTTTTCTGCTTGCGAAAAAACCCCTGGAGGTAAAAAGAATCCCGATTGGAATCCCAGCGCCCGATTTCCAGACACAGTGGTTAACCTTTCCGATATTAATTCGCCTTATGACGATTATAATTCTGTATTACCGGAAACACATTTTGGCAAAGCACTTATTTTTTCATCCAACCGCAGGACAAGTGGTGGCGATTTTGATTTGATTGGAGAAATTTTTCATGCCGCCTGGTATTGGGAGACTGGAGAATTGATTGTTGATGACTCATATTTTTGGCAAGAAACAAATTGGGTAGCAAAATTGCTAAACAAAATGCCAAGTTCCGGTAATCAATTTGGCCCCTATTCAATTAGTTTTGATACTCTAATTGATGGAACGCATAAAATAATTCACCTACTGGCATGTTCTAATGATAATGGTTCTTATTCTTACCAGGAAGAGTTCGTTTATCAAGAATCCTCTTTAACAGGAGTATTAGGAGAAGTAAAAGGCCCATTATATGTTGCAGGAGTTTCTGACCCTCATAAACAATACGTATCGTTTTATGGCCCGGCAGTTTTTAACATTGATTTAATTGGGATCAACGCAAACGATTTCACTCAAATGTACTTCAACAAAACGATAGACGGCAAAAGCAAGATTTTTAGAATTAACATACCAAGTTCAATGAATTTTCTTCAATTTCTGACTGATACAATTGCGCATTCACAGGAAATTGTGCCGGAACTCAATTCAGAAGGTAATGATTTTTGCCCTTTTGTTAACGGAAATTTTATGGTTTTCACTTCTGACAGAGCCGGCGGATTTGGTGGTTACGACTTGTATTATTCCTATTTTGATGGAACAACTTGGAGCGAACCAATTAATTTTGGTGAAAAGATTAATACGCCGTACGATGAATTCCGCCCTGTACCTGTTAATGTCCAGGAATTTCAAAATGATTTGTTAATATTTTCATCCAACCGCCCCGGTGGCCTTGGAGGATTTGATTTGTATTATGTTGGAATTGCTAAGTTTGGCCCACAAATTATCATTGATAAATAGTAAACTTTCCTCTCTTCTTTTTGTTTAATTCAAAAATAACGTGCAAAATTATTTTCTTTGCATTTCTTTTAAGAATTAATTAATTTAACATGCTGATAGTAATTTCACCTGCTAAAACACTTGACACAAGTTCTGAAATCAAAACAAAGGTTTCCTCTGAACCTGAATTTTTACAACAAACAGAACAAATTGTTTCAGTTTTAAAGAAAAAAAATGCAAAAGCTATTTCAAGGTTGATGGGCATTAGCCCGAAATTGGGGCAATTGAACAATGAAAGGTTCCAGCAATGGGATGGTGCGAATGCCAACGATTCCCGGCAGGCGATATTTATGTTTAATGGAGATGTGTATGAAGGAATCAATATCAAGGAGTTTTCTGAAGATGAATTGCTTTATACTCAAAAACATCTGCGCATTTTATCAGGTGTATACGGACTGCTTAAACCGCTTGACATAATTCAGCCTTACCGCTTGGAAATGGGCACCAAAATAACTGTGAACCGGAAAAAGAATTTATATGAATTTTGGAAAAAACAATTGACTGATTCATTAAACTCGGCAATTGGGGCACAAGGAGATGATGTTTTGATTAACCTTGCTTCCAATGAATATTTTAGCGCGATTGACAAAACAAAAGTAAAAGCACAAATAATTACACCAGTTTTTAAAGATTTCAGCAATGGCGAGTACAAAGTAATTAGCTTCTTTGCCAAAAAAGCGCGGGGAATGATGAGCCGCTTCATTTTACAAAATAAAATTAATGAGGTTGAAAAGCTGAAACTGTTTGAAGAAGACGATTATTTTTTTAATGAAAACCTTTCGAATATCTACAATCCTGTCTTCACAAGAGGATAAAACAATCCTTCTTTAGCCCCTGATTTTAATATTTTTACCCACTTATTTAGATTGTTTACAAATAATTCATTTTATTTGTTCACATTTTCTAATGAAATTCGATAATTCTATATAGTGCTTATTCAAAATCAAAAATTTCATAAACTTTCAAATACATAAAAAAATGAAAATTACATTTCTTA
>DATCTB010000285.1:0-7173 GCA_036568185.1 Bacteroidales bacterium
AAAGTAATATGGGCCTGCTGTGCCACCATCATGTTAGAGGCAAGCAGCAAGCCCATTGCAATTTTCAAAAACACCAAATTTTTCAAATTACTTTATCAATATTTTCTGGCTGATATTTGTTTTATCGCCTGAGAGTGAAATAATATATAATCCTTTTGCTAGACCAATATTGCCAACAGAATAACCGGAATTTAAGTTTGATGAAGAAATGTTTTCCTGGAAATATTTTCTGCCAGTTTGGTCGTAAATTGTAACAGTTACAAAATCAGCTTCAATGTTTGCTTTTATCGTGAAATTATTGGTTGCAGGATTGGGGTAAACGTCGAAACTCTGAGTTGCAATAAATGCATCTTCAACTGAGGCCAAAGAAACAATCGACCTGGTTAAAGAAAAGTTACCGGTTTGTGATCCGCCCCATGAAAGAAACTGCAATTTGTAAACATCGCCGGCATAATTTTGAACAAAATAATAATTGGAATCAACTATTTTCCAGCTAAAAGTTCCCATATCGAACGATTTCCAATCGTAACCAATTGAATTCTTTAAAGAATCAAAAGGAACTTCAGTCCAATCGTTGTAATCAGGGCCAACCGGGTGAGCGTTATTTGATCCTATATCAACATTGTTTGCTACGCCTGTAACAGGGTATGGAGTTGGTGTTCCTTCGTTATCAAAAACGATGTCGGTATATTTTGTAAACTGAATATCATAGGTTTCAGCATCCGGCTCGCGGTCAATGGTTTCGTTTGTAACCATCGAATAATAAATAAAGCGTTTCGATGTGTATGGCAGAGCGTTTAGAGATACTTCATTATATCCGCTACCATCCAGGTTTGCATATTTAAAATTATAAATATCATCAATAGAAAGCTTTTCAACAATCCACAACTTTTTAAAACCAACACCCGGAATTTCAACAACATATAATGAGTCGCCGGTTAAGTTATGGGTAATATCATTGTAAACTCCCCAGCCATAATCAGGATGATTTAATGCGTTTCTGTTAAAAGCGCCATCTTCCCAAACCGTTGGTGAGTTATACAATTGTTTCCACGAAGTCATACCTGCTGTGTCAACCGTAGCCCAGGCTGAAGTATCTCCATTTGGATAGGTAAAAACTTTTACCCCAAAACCCTCATTGATTATAATTCCTGCACTGAAACGAGGAGTATAAAACGCTATTGTCCAATTGTCGCGGGGTGCAGTACCCACTTCACCATTTTCTAGGCTGTAATAAATGTCGTTGATATAGCCCGGCCCCATGCTGAGCGAATCAAAAGATTGTGCGGAAACACTTGAAGACAAGGCAAATGCTACCATCAAAATAAATGAATAGTAATAGTTTTTCATGATTTAATAAATAAAGATTAATGAATTTCAAAATTATATACACGACCAAAAGACAAGTGTCTTACGTTGTGCAAGGAAATAATACGGAAAAATGAAAAATTAGCAGGCGGGAGGCCCTCGAAGAACGATCAGCGGAGTGTCGCTCTGGCTTTTTAAAATCGAAAAAGTGTTTTTGAAATTAAACTTACTTCCTTGCAGGGTAGCCACCAAATTAGAATTAACATTGCATTCTGCGGTGAAGAAAGAATAACCTTTCGATTTATTTATTTTTTGCCCTTCGTCTTTGTATAATTTGACAGATGTGTTTTTGTCAGGTTTTGCGAAAGGTGTGTTAGCTGTAAAAGGGTCGTATCCAAAAATAGCCCTCTCATGAATAATAATCAAATCACCAATTACAAGCCAAAAAAAGGCAAATGCCAGAATTGGCAATACCATTTTTTCAAAAGTTGTGTATTGTGATCTCGATTTTTTCATTCGGCCACAAAATTAAACATTTCAGTTAAGAAATAATCAGTAAAACTCTCCGAAAACCTAATTTAGATTAATTCTTTAGTAAGCTGCTCAACCCACTTAATTATCCTGTCGTGAGAAAGTTTGGACTGGTTATGTTCATCAAGCACCAAACCTACGAATTTACCGTCTTTGTCGGCCAGCGAAAAATAATAATCGTAACCCTTGGTTGGCCAGGTGCCAGCAAGAACTGTTTTGTCGGGTAAGCGGCAATACAATGAGCCGAGCCCATCAACAAAGCTTTCCGGATATTCTTTCTGGTCTCCCAAACCAAACAATGCAACTTTACGGTTTTTAAAGTCAACTTCCGAAAGTTTGTCAACAAACAATTCCCATTCGTCTTGCATTTCGCCAATTCCCCAAGCTGAGGTGCCGAAAATCAGGTTATTATATTTTTTAACATCGTCAATGGTTGCATCTTTCAAATTGTAAACAGTTACATTAGCTTTATCAAAAGCTATTTTTATTTGCTCGGCTACTTTAGCTGTGTGTCCATGCGATGATCCATAAAATATTCCAATCGGTTTCATAGTATTTCTTTAGCTTATCTAAATTTTTATTCGATGGCAAAAGTAAATGATTTGTTTAATTTGTCAATCCATTCCCATCTTTTTGTTTTATTTTCCTTCAATTTCCTGCATACTCACAATTTCGTTCATCAATGCATAAACCATTAGGCCCGAAACGGTTTTTATGCCAAGTTTTTTTAAAATATTTTTCCGGTGTGTGTTAACAGTGTGGATACTCAGAAATAGTTTCTCAGCAATTTCAATGCTTGTCAATCCAAGTGCGACAAGGCGTAAAATATTTTTTTCCCTTTCGGTTAATGCAAAATCTTCCTTGTTGTCATTTTTTAGAATTGGTTTTACAATTGACTTAAACTGCAGCAATAAATCGTGTTTTTCACTTTCCAAAAAAAGCTTGTGCCTGAAATGGCTTTCTATATTAGGCGGTGTATTTTGCTTGCAAATGCCTATTGCAATAATTTCTTCTGAATTGCAGAAGGTTTTAAGTATCAAATTCAACCGCGAACCAGCCTTTTCAGGATTGATAACAAGCACATCTGGCTTGAGTTTTCCTATTTCTTCAACCAATTGTTTTTCACTGCCATCAAAAACCTCAGTCAGCAGCATTCCCGGAAATTCGGAAATCATTTTTTCCACTCCCGAAATTATCAGGAATGAGCTTTCAATCAGCACTATTCTAATGGGTTTTTCCATACTGGTCAACGAATATTTTTAATCGTGTATTCCATTGCTTCCACTTTTGGAACCAGTATCATATCTTCAATACGTGCATGGTCTTTCAGGTCGTTTTCAAGTGCGAAAACTTCATGTAATATGGTGTTTACCAGCTTTTCACCGGCTGATGACGGAATGTATTTGATGATAATATTTTTTAAATCAAAAAGTTTTTCTTCAACATCTTCATGCTCGGCCTCATAATCTGTTATTGAATATTCGTCCATTTCTGCTTGCAACTTTACAGTTACTATTCCACTTTCGATGGCTTTTTCCAGTTCAATCACATAAGGATATACCCTTTTTTCTTCTCGGTAGATGTGGTTCGATAATTCCTGCTTGTATTCCGAAAAAAAGTTTTGTAACAAAACAAAAGCCTCCTTGTTTTGCTGATTCTTTTGCGTTAGTTCAGCAATTAGTTTTTCAATTTCAGGAATTTTTTCATCTAAATAGTAACGGTGAGTTTTCGCCAGGTAATCAATAATTAAGCTGGCAGGAAAGCTTTGGAGGTGTTTTTTTGGAAAGTAATGCGGGTCGTGGAAAGTATTCAGTATTGTCAGGAAAAAATCAATATTGATGTTGTTTTCTTCACAAATGGTTTCAATTTTCCGGTCACCAAAACCCAGGTAAATACCAAAGCGGTTAATTACAGCCACTAAACCATGGTCGTGATGAATCACTTCCGCAAGTTTCATTTCTTTTTGAATAAGCATATTATAGAATGGATTGGAGTGTCAAAAATACACATTTAATTAACTGACATATTTATGATGAGGAAATCTGAAACCTGGTTTCGATATTTGATAATGAATAAATATTTCAATCCTTCTTTATAATCTATAAAAATTAGGGTTTTTCGGGTGAAAAACAGCTATAAAATGCTTGCTATTTTAATATTGAAGCTTCAAACTTTCTAACTTTCGGCTTCTTTTGAAAACCTTAACAAGAAACCAAATTTTATTAAAAAATGAAAAAATTATTATTCATAATCTTGTTTGCATTTGTTGCCAATTTAGTTTTAACCGCCCAGGAAAAAAGTACAGTAACTGTACCCGATCCAACAGTTAGCGACTATGTTCCCTTAACTTTAAAGCTTGATTCAAGCGGAAGTAAGTACATTCGTTTTCTGATGTGGGGACAATTCTGGCTTTCCGGAGCCGATGATAGCAAAGGTGATTTCCAGATGCAGCCATCTTTAAGGCGTGCCCGTTTTCTGGCTTATGCACAGGTTTCGCCTAGATTTATGATTTTACTGCATTTTGGGGTTAATAGCCTGAATGCAAACAATATGGGGGCTGTTGGAAATGATGGAAACGGGCCCCAGCTCTTTATGCATGGCGCCTGGGTTGAATATGCTGCCGTTCAGGAGTATTTGTATTTAGGTGGTGGATTGCATTACTGGAATGGAATTTCGCGGCTCACAAACTCAAGCACACTTAATTTTATGACACTTGATAATTACCGCCGTTCATGGGCTACGCTTGGGCTTTCAGATCAATATGCAAGGCACCTGGGTATTTTTGCTAAAGGAAAAATCGGAAAATTTGACTACAGGCTGGCGGCTAATGCGCCTATTAAAAATTCGCTGGATGTGAACAGAATCCCAACCGAATGGAATGGCCAGATTCTTTATACCGGACGATACGAGTTGCCGAACGAAGCTGATTGGTCTTACCAGGGATACCTGGAATACGAATTTCTTGACCAGGAATCGGATAAGTTGCCTTATAAAGTAGGAACCTATTTGGGAAAAAAGAAAGTATTCAACCTGGGTGCAGGGTTTTTCGCTCAGCCAAAAGGAACTGTAACTTATAATGCTGACAGTACGCTTACACCACATAATGTTGACCACTTTGCCTTCGATGCATTTTATGATTCGCCGGTTGGTAAAGGGGCAATTACGGCCTATGCAGTTTATTATTTGTACAATTACGGACCCGATTATGTTCTTGGGCAGGTTTACGGAACCGGTAACTCGGTTTTGGTTCAGGCAGGATACTTGATTCCGCAATTCTGTAAGAAAATGAGTTTCCAGCCTTATGTAGCTTATAATACAGCCAACTTCAATTATTATGAAAATGCCGGAAATTCAGTAAGGGCAGGCTTGAATATGTTTATGGATGGTCACCATTCAAAACTAACACTGGAATATACAACCACCCAAGATATGTACACTGGAAACAATAAGCCAGGCAGGGTGTGGGGATTGATTTTGCAGGCACAGGTGTTTTTGTAGGAAGATAGGCTATTAAGGGAAATATTTGTTTTTTATTTGATTGTATCTTTGGAACTTTTAGGACATCTAGGACAAATTAGTTTAGATTCACAAGTCATAATAGTCCCAAAAGTCCCAAAATGTAAATTGGAAATTTAATACTTAAATATGGACTCAAGCACCAAAGGCTTCATCCCTCCTCATGGTGGCTACCGAAATTTGATAACTTACCAGAAATCAGAAATAATCTATGATGGCACAGTTTATTTCTGTAAACGGTTTTTTGGTAAATATGACCGAACTATTGATCAAATGGTGCAGGCGGCGCGTTCGGGTAAACAAAATATTGCGGAGGCAAGCATGGCCTCCGGTACTTCAAAAGAAACAGAAATAAAACTTACCAACGTAGCTCGCGCTAGTTTGGAGGAACTGTTGATTGACTATGAGGATTTCCTGAGAACGAATAAATTGAAACTTTGGGAAAAAGAACACCGCCTGGTTAGCCGTTTGCGCGAACTAAACAAAACCCCAAATGCCAATTACGAAACTTTCAAAAATGCTATTGAAAATACTGATCCTGAGATATGTGCCAACACAATGATTACCTTGATAAAAATTACATCATATTTACTTTCACGGCAAATAAAAACGCTTGAAACGGATTTTATAAAAGAAGGTGGCTTGAGAGAAAGAATGACAAAAGTTAGAAGGGGCAAGAGAAATGAAAATTTCTAGAATCAATCACTTTTAAGCTAAAGTTTTTCAATCCTCTCATTTAGCACTGAATTATCAATCTTTACAACTAATCCTGTAAATTCCTTTGACCGCTCAATGGCTCTTTTCAGTTCGAATTTTTTTTGGCTTTCTGAATAAAATATTTTTTCAGAATAAAATTTATTAGCCAAATATTCTTGTTCTGTTTGGCCGGGGGTTGGAATTAAAATAGCTTTCCCGTCTAAAACCGCCAAATCCATAATCGTGGAATAACCAGATCTGCAAATAATATGTTGTGATGATTTGATAATTTCTGCCAATTCATTGTCCGGTAGGTGAGAAATGATACGAACATTTTTTTCTTGCTTTTCTTCCGAAAGCTCAGGTTTACCTTGCAAAACAATTGTTTTTAAACCACTTTCTATTGCCTGGCTTATCAATTTTTTTTCCAAAATTGTTCGTTGAGGTTCTGGCCCGGAAAGCAAGATTAACAAGGCATGCTTTTTTTCCTCTATTTTTCGCGGTAGCAAAGCAAAACGGCTAAGCGGCCCGACAAAATAAAACTTCTTATCAGGAAACTTTTTCAGGTGCGAAAGTTTTCCCGATAGGTTATTTTCGCCTGGAACATCTGGTATCCATATTTCATTGAAATTTTTGAAAAATGTTTTCAGTTTTCCCTGAATAATTGGGCTGAAAATTTTTAAAAACCCTGGTGTTTGAATATTCAGTTGGTGGGTTAATAAAATGTTGTAAACAGTTTTATCAGCTAATTCATAGCGGTTATCGGAAATGACGATGTCAATTTTTTTTTCGGAAATAATTTCTTTTAAAATTTCCTTCGATTTGTTTGCCTGCCTCATCATCTCAGGATAAGCCATCAACATGGACAGCCCCATATTTCCATTTTTCGGGTACCTGACATGATACCCGGGAATGACAATAGATTCGCAGCCAGGAAATCGTTGTTTCAGAAATTGTAGCGGCCTTTTATCGGCGCCGATAATGACATTGTGGTTTTTTTGCAGCAACAAATCAATAACTGGAACAAGCCGGGTTGCGTGGCCCAATCCCCAGTCAAGCGGGCAAACCAGTATGTTTTTACCTTTTTTCAATGATTGTTCAAATCTACCAATAAACGCCAAA
>DATCTB010000286.1:0-5245 GCA_036568185.1 Bacteroidales bacterium
TAAAATCAAATATGCAAATTGATTCTAATCCTTGATACAAGCATTTCGATAGCAACACGGTTATTTCCGCCCTGCGGTATAATTACATCTGCAAATTGTTTTGAAGGCTCAATAAATTGCTGATGCATGGGTTTTACAAAAGCCGAATAATGCAGCAAAACATCTTTATAGGAGCGTCCTCTTTCAATAATATCACGTTCAATGATTCGCATCAGTCGCTCGTCGCTATCCGTATCCACAAATAATTTGATGTCCAGCATTTTTCGAAGTGCTGCACTGGTAAGAATTAATATTCCTTCAACAATAACAACTTTTTTTGGTTCTATGGAAATAGTATCTTTCGACCTGGCGCAGGTAACATAATTGTACATCGGCATTGCAATGGGTTTTCCTCGCTTTAGTTGAGTTAGCTGGTCAATCAGCAAATTCCATTCAATTGAGTTGGGGTGGTCGAAATTGATTTTTAGTTTTTCTTCCTGGCTAAGGTGTCCGTTATCGTAATAATAGGCATCTTGTGGAACAACACTAACGGAATTTTCGGGCAAGGCCTCAATTATTTTTCTAACAACGGTGGTTTTCCCTGAGCCACTACCTCCTGCAATTCCAATAATTAACATGTAATTTTTTCTTTTTTCAAAAATAAAAAATTATTTAAGCAAGAAAACCCAGCAATATACCTGCAGCTACTGCACTTCCTATTACACCTGCAACATTCGGCCCCATTGCATGCATTAACAAGTGATTGGTTTTATCATATTCCAGGCCTACAACCTGCGAAACCCTTGCGCTGTCAGGAACTGCTGAAACTCCTGCGTTACCAATCAAGGGGTTCATTTTGTTTCCTTCTTTTAGGAACAAGTTTAAAAATTTTACAAAAAACACACCACCGGTTGTTGCTATTATAAACGAAACAGCCCCCAGCGCAAATATTCCAATAGATTTTGCAGTCAAAAACATGGTTGCCTGGGTGGAAGCGCCTACAGTTAGTCCAATTAAAATTGTAACAATATCAATCAATGGCCCTTTGGCAGCATCGGCCAGCCTTTTAGTTACTCCACTTTCTTTTAATAAATTCCCGAAAAAAAGCATACCCAGCAAAGGCAAGCCTGACGGGACTATTGACGTTGTTAGAAGCATTCCGATAATAGGGAAAAGTACTTTTTCTGTTTTTGAAACAGAACGTGGAGGCTTCATCCTGATAAGGCGTTCCTTTCGATTTGTCAGCAACCTCATTATTGGTGGTTGAATTACCGGAACCAGTGCCATGTATGAATAAGCTGATATGGCAATTGCGCCCAACAGATCGGGTGCCAGTTTTGACGACAGAAATATAGCCGTTGGCCCGTCTGCGCCACCAATTATGGCGATAGCACCAGACTCAGCTGGTGAAAATCCCAAAAACAAAGCAATAGCATAAGCACCGAAAATACCAAGCTGGGCTGCTGCGCCTATTAACATAAGTTTTGGGTTGGAAATTAATGCGGAGAAATCTGTCATCGCTCCAATTCCCAGAAATATTAATGGAGGATAGATACCTTGTAACACACCGAAATACAAATAATTCAGCACACTTCCCGATTCATAAATTCCTATTTTCAAACCAGGTGTAAAAGCGATGTTACCAATCAAAATTCCAAAGCCTATCGGGACAAGCAAAAGGGGTTCATATTCTTTCGCGATAGCTAAATATATAAATACCAGGCCAATGCAAATCATGATGAGATGGCCCGCCGTAAAATTGGCGAAAGCTGTGTATGAAAAGAATTGTTCTAGGTGTTCAATTATAAAAGACAAAAAACTTCCTGAATGTTCCATTATTTTTCCCCAATTACGATAAGTATATCTCCTTCCATTACTGAATCTCCCTTGTTCACTTTCAAGGAAACTATTTTGCCTTCTTTATCAGCATTGATATTGTTTTCCATTTTCATGGCTTCAAGTAAAATCAGTTTCTGTCCAACTTTTACCAAATCGCCTTCGCGAACAAACAAATCAAGTATAACACCCGGCAATGGAGACTTGATACTGCCAGTGCCTTTTGGGGCAGTTGGGCTCGCAGTTTTTGCGATGCTTGGCGCAGAATCGGTTGAAGGCACGCTGTATGATCTGACAAGTTTTGGTGTTTTTGAAGTCTGAATAGTTTTATCTACTTCAACTTTATAAGTTGTTCCGTTCACCTCAATTTCGGCAAGGTTATCTTCAATATTTTGTATTTCAACATCATAAACATTTCCGTTGATGGTAAATTTGAATTTTTTCATTATCCTGAATTTTTACTTTTCTTTTTTTTGGTGAAAATAATTACCGGGGAAAGTTGCGCAAACCATAGATTTTTGAACTCCACGGAGAATAAGTTCGGGCAACTTTTTTTATGGTCAGAACTGTTTCCTCATAATCGTGTAATTCGTTTTTGTAGAGATAGAGCGCCATTGCAATTGCTGCGTTTACTTCGCCGGAAATATCTTCTTTTGTTTCAGCTTTTTCTTCTCCGGGCTTTCTTATTTGAAAAACTTTTTTCAAATTCAAATTGTATAATCTGCGTGTATTTTTGAAAACCACATATAACAAAATCAACGCAGTAAAAACAACCGACATGGCCACCACAGCCATTCCGATACCTGAAGGGTCCATTTTGACAAACTTTTCGCCGGGAGAAATAACCGGGTCGGTACTATTATTGGCATTGGGTGTAGTTTTCTTTAAAACACCCCACTCAACATTTCCATCTGTAATTCTGCCAAACGAAATATCCGGATTCATCTGCCCATAAGTGATTTCATCAATTAATGTATGGCCATTTACATCGAACAATGCCAGGTAATTAGTATCCTGAAGGCTAAAATTCAGATGTAGGATTCCGCGTGTAGGGTGGTTGTCAGCAAAGAATACCAAATAATTTCTGGGTTCGATTCTGGTTAGAGGATCGCCTGTTGGAATAAGATACTTTGTTGGATTGGATGGGTCGTTGGTCAAATACATTCCGGCTATATTCACTGTATTGTATGCTGAATTGAAAATTTCAATCCATCCACTGCGTTGGCCGTAATCATCTACATAATTTGAATCGTTGATAACCAGGATTTCATTAATTCGCAAATCGGCAGCGCTTTGAGAATAAACGCTTTCCGAATAAAACAGAAAACTTAACGCAAAGCAAAAAACAACCAAGCGAATTGATCTTTTACAAATTCTCATTTTCCTTTTTATTAAAGTGGAATATTTGAATGTTTTTTGGGGGGATTAACATCTTTTTTGGTTGCCAGTGCCTGAAATGCCCTAATAACCCGGAAGCGTGTATTTCTCGGTTCAATCACTTCATCAATATAACCGTATTTAGCTGCATTATAAGGATTTGCGAATTTTTCTTTGTAATTAGCTTCACTTTTGCTAACAAATTCTTCCCTTTCTTTTTCATCAGCTATTTTGCTTATTTTTTTCCCATAGAGCACTTCAATTGCGCCTTTTGGGCCCATCACAGCAATTTCAGCTCCTGGCCAGGCATAATTGATATCACCACGCAAGTGTTTCGAACTCATCACACAATAAGCCCCTCCGTATGCTTTTCTTAAAACAATTGTCACTTTTGGAACTGTTGCTTCTCCGTATGCATACAAAAGTTTTGCTCCATGAATGATGATGCCGCCATATTCCTGGGCTGTTCCGGGTAAGAAACCGGGAACATCTACCAGCGTTAATATTGGAATGTTGAAAGCATCGCAAAAACGTACAAATCGAGCGGCTTTCCTGGAAGAATTAATATCGAGAACTCCGGCAAGATAATTGGGCTGGTTGGCTACTATTCCAATCGACATACCATTGAAGCGGGCAAAGCCGGTAACGATATTCGGAGCGTAATGTCGCTGGGTTTCAAGAAATTCGCTGTAATCTACAATTGAATGAATGACATCTTTTACGTCATATGGTTTGTTTGGATTCTCTGGAATAATATAATTCAACGAGTCTTCGAGCCGGTTGATTGGATCGGTGCACGAAACAATTGGCGCTTCTTCCAGGTTGTTCTGAGGAAGAAAACTGATGAGTTTCCTGATTAAATCGATGCCTTCTTTTTCATCTTCAGCTACAAAATGAGCAATTCCGGATTTTGAACCATGAACCATGGCACCGCCTAGTTCTTCTTCAGTAACTATCTCACCTGTAACAGTTTTTACCACCTTTGGCCCGGTAACAAACATGTTCGACGTGTTTTTGCTCATCACGATAAAATCAGTCAAGGCAGGTGAATAAACAGCACCCCCAGCGCATGGCCCGAAAATGGCCGATATTTGTGGAATAACTCCTGAAGCTAAAATATTTCTTTCAAAAATTTCAGCGTAGCCGGCAAGGCTGTTCACACCTTCCTGAATGCGTGCTCCGCCAGAGTCATTAATACCAATAAGTGGGGCACCAACTTTCATTGCCTGGTCCATCACCTTGCAAATTTTGTCGGCATAAGCTTCCGAAAGCGACCCGCCAAAAACAGTAAAATCCTGCGAAAAAATATAAACTACGCGGCTGTCAATAGTTCCGTGGCCTGTAACCACGCCGTCAGACAAGTATTCCTGTTCTTCTATTCCAAAGTTGTTGCAGCGGTGCGTAACAAACATCCCGAATTCTTCAAAACTACCTTCATCCAGCAGCAATTCGATGCGCTCACGCGCTGTTAGTTTTCCTTTATCATGTTGAGCTTTAATTCTTTTTTCGCCACCGCCAAGTTTGGCTTCCGCCCGCTTATTCAGTAATTTCTGAATATTGTCTTCTATTGTCATTTAATTATTTTTAAAATCTATTTGTTCTTGTTTTCACAAAATTCTGTCAGAATTCCCATCGTTGATTTGGGGTGAAGAAATGCAATATCAAGGCCTTCAGCCCCTTTCCTGGGTTGTTTGTCAATCAGTTGAACACCTTTTGATTCGGCTTCTGCCAGAGCATTTTCTATTCCATCAACAGCAAATGCCAGGTGATGAATTCCCTGGCCCTTTTTCTCGATAAATTTGCCAATTGGTCCATCGGGGTCAGTACTTTCAAGCAATTCTATTTTTGTTTGGCCAACTTTGAAGAATGCAGTTTTTACTTTTTGGTCTTTTACTTCCTCTATCGCGTAGCATTTTAAACCAAGAATGTTTTCGTAATAAGGAATGCTTTCTTCCAAACTGTTCACTGCAATGCCAATATGTTCAATATGAGATAGTTTCATAGTAAAAATGTTTTTGTTAAATTTTTCACAAAAGTAGATAATATTTTTGTG
>DATCTB010000287.1:0-3390 GCA_036568185.1 Bacteroidales bacterium
CTGTAATTTTCCGGTAACCGTATCCATTCCAAAACGGTAAATTCCTTCAGTAGTATAGGTTCCAACATAAAAATGCTGAATATTGTTTTGAGCGGGGCAAAGTTGTATTATCCCAATGCTTAAGCTGGCAAATACAAGCAAAGCGGCTAATTTCCTATTCATGGTTGTAAAATTTTTGGAATAAAAATAGTACTTAAAGTGGAATAAGGCTGGAAATAGTTTTACTGTCTTTCCTTCTCATATTTTATCAAAAAATTTTTTTTTACAGGAAAACAAATAAAAGCCGCTAATGCGCGAAAAAAAACGTCAGCACATTAGCGGCTTAATTGATAAAATTTGCCAGTATTTCTCCTTCTAATCCCTATTCAAAGCGTAAGTAGTGCCGAAGTAAAATATGCCTTCAACCTGCCAGGGTTTTTCTTCTTGCAGGAAAGTTTCCTTGCTGTTCAAATAATAACTGGTTACTGTATTTATAGCAATTCCTGCCGTCCTTCCAGTCAGCATATCAAAGTGCAAACCACCTTCAAAACGGTGCTGGGGAAAGAAATCCCAATTAGCTTTGGATTCCCCTGATTGAGATGTTGCAAAAATGACCGGCGCATAGGTGAGCTGCAAGCCGATAGTTCCGTACACACCATCAGTTGTGCTTGCTGCGTAAACGTACGAAGGAATCGCCGTCATCGCAAGGCTGAGTTTCTGAACGCGTTGTCCATCCTTCAATTCACTATTCCACTTAAAATGCCCGCCAACGCCCACAAATCCACGGCTGTAAGAAAGCGGTTTGTATAAACCTGCAATCCCTTCGTATTCATTAAAACGATAAATAGTTTTTAATGGAAAACGCATTTCAAGTTGTAAATCGTTAAAAGTTTTACTTCCGAAAATACGATAGATATAACCAAACCCAATTTTTAATTCGCCTTGCCAAACCAGTGAAAACAGAAATGTTTGTTTCCCAATTGACTGGTAACCGTAATAGGTTTGCGCCTGGGAGCTTTTTGAAAACATCAGGAAAACAGACAGAAAACCTGCTATAAGAAGTGTATAAAAATGTTTCGATATTTTCATTTTATTGCTTTTTGAGGTATTAGTTTTCATATTTCCAGGAGATTATAATTTAGAATTTTCATTAATTACCCAAACCACCCTCAAAGTAAATGTACGCATGTTGGGCACCCTGCCTACTGAAGCCTTTGTATAGTCATCATTCCTTACACTCGGCGGTTTTAAACTTAAATAATCAAAATGAAGCGAAAGAGGCACTTTCTCATTCGTTAAGCTATTAAGCGGCACAATGGCGCCAAAACCATAAGTAAAATCAGCTATCCGGCTTTTGTTTACTTCGTTGCCTAGATTATCATGAGACTGGGTAAAATAACCTAAACGCACAGCCAGCACTTTATATAGAACTGTTTCCAGCCCGAGGCTGAAAGTTGAATAATAGTCTGAATTAAAGGTATTCTGGTATTCGGTTGTAAACGTAAAATCCAGTGAGCCTTCCCCTGCCTTGGGAATATTTATGTCAGTACCTAAAAAATAAGCTGCCGCAAACCGCCCAATAATGGGAAGCTTATTTGTTGCCTGGTTGCCATCGGGCGCTTCCCAGGAAATTTTGCTTGCTGTAAAATTGTTTACGCTTGCGCCAAATTGCAGGTGTTGGTTAAACTTCTTTATGTCCTTCAATTCAAGTTTATAAAGGGCGCCAAAATCCATATTAAACACCATAGAACCACTTACATCCTCAAATAGCCTCCATCGAAAAAAGTTAAAGTTCAATCCTAAATAAAGCCCTTTCACAGGTGTACCGGCAACAGATAACGCAAGGTTACTCGAATTCCCTTTTGTTACAGGATACCTGTCGTCTCCAATATTCACATCAAAAGTGGTTTCGCCAATGAAAAAATTATTCACGCTAACTGCTGCAACAATTCTCGGAATAACCCTTCTGGCATAGCCTGAAAAAAAGTAATTGCTGTTTTTCAAAATATAGAATGGAGCTGAGGTAGAAAGCATTATTTCCTGGTCTTCAATTCCGCCCAATCCGGCAGAATTAAAAAACAAGGAAGCAACAGAACCTCCAATAGCCGCATCTGCCATACCCATGGCTTCAACCTTTGCACTGGGGAGGTTACCATAAAAGTATTCCTGTTGAAAGCCTGATGTGTATTGAGCTGACAGTGTATTTATTGAGAAAAAGCACAATGCGGCAAGCAGATTTTTTGTTTTGTTCATCTGTAAAGGTTTTGAGGTATTATTTGGAATAAAAGCTAAAAAAAAACCGATTATATATACTTATCGATTATAATACCGGAATGTGAACACTGTTATGAAAAAAACATGGTTTATGTTAAAAAGAGGTAGGAAATAAATTGGTTTCTAATTCCTCTTCTTGACCCTGAAAAAGATAAAAAGTGTGGCTAACAGAACACCAATAACCAATGCCCATTGCCAACTCTTATTGGCTTGAATACTCACGGGGTTATGGTCGCCAAGCAGCACCAGCCCCGCCCAATAATACGGCGATTGCAGTTCTTTTGGTGCGCTTGCCAGGTAATCGAGTTTGGCTTGGCGAAGCGCCTTGTTTTTATGCATTCCTTCTCCCAGGTAGAGGTAAAAATCGCTGATAATCCCTGCTGAAGTTTTTTCGTCAATGCTCCACAAACTCATGACAATGCTGGGGCAACCCGCGTATGAAAAACTGTGGGCAAGCGAAATTACACCTTCACTATTTTGCTGTTTTCCCACGCCTGTTTCGCAAGCCGTAAGCACCGCAAGTTCAGCCTGCAAGGGCATCTGGTAAATTTCGTAGGCATGCAAATAACCATCATCCAGGCTATCGTTTTTCATATTTTTACTTAAAACCAGGTACGACATCAAAGGCGAGTTTTGATTGGTTTCGGCGTGAGTTCCCAAATGAATGATACCATATCTTGCAGATTCTTTTTTAAACGTGGTTTCATCAGCTTCTTGTTCAATAAATGAAGCTCCGGAAAAAATTCCGGAAATATTCCTGGCAGTTTGCACAGCGAAGGGTTGCTGAATATAGCTGAGAAATTTTTTATCAAGCCTTGAAGAATCTGAAACAGAATGCTTGTAATCCTCCTTTTGTTTGTCAGAAAACCCGGGGGCAAATGTGAGCAATGTTCCGGTTTTGATTTCATCCAAATCCTTGAACTGCATGGCCACAGTGGTTGAAAGGAAATATGAAATGGTGTAAGTATGAATAAGTATTTTATCTGCTTCCGCTAAATTGTCAGGAAGAATTTCAAAATTCAGAAAAAACAGTTCTTCATCAGGCACGATAATCAATTCCTCTTGCTTTATTGAAGCCTGAACCGGCTCAAAAATATTTTTGTAAATCGAAGCTGCCAGCGAATCAAAAACCTTATT
>DATCTB010000288.1:0-3025 GCA_036568185.1 Bacteroidales bacterium
AAAGAAAAAGCCCCCGAACCGAAGCCCGGGGGTTTTCCAATTATTAACCTAAAACCCTCTCTCGAGGGATAACCCAAAAAATTAACCTGCTATAGTTAATTATTCTTTTCAGAACAGTACAAAGATACTACATTACTTATACTGAATCCAAATTAAATTGTTATTTTTTTGTTAAAAAATGTTTATTATTGATTGAAAGTATAACTATTTCGAGTCAGAGTATTATATGAAGTTGTAAAGCTACCTTAAAACTCGATCGTTAGTTTTAAGTTTAGTAGCCTGGGAGTCAGGTAATTGGGAACGGCATATTGTTCGCCATAAATGTCCGTAACCCATGTGTAGGAAACAGTATTATACACCTGAAGCAGGTTAAACACTTCCAAACTTAGCCACATAGCATTTAAATGCTTGAGTGGGTTTTTTGGATTAAATGTAGAGCTTTCGCTAACTATTTGATATGAAAAACCAATATCAACCCTTCGGTAAGGCGGCATTCGTTCAGTTTGCGTGTATCGTTCAGATGCTGGTGGGCCAAAAGGCAAACCGGTACCAAGCAACAGCCGAAGTTGCATTTTCAGATATGGTGCCCCGGGAATATAATCCTGGAAGAAAATCGAAAAGTTTACACGTTGGTCGGTAGGGCGCGGAATGTAGCCTGGTTCCACTTTTACATTGGAAGCTGCATCGGGATTCTCTGTTTCGCCACTGCCTATTTTAACACCATTTTCATCATAATAATTGTAATAATAGTCATTATAAATATCTTCCTTTACCGACAATAATGACAAACTAAACCAGCTATCAATACCCTTCACAAATTCTCCATAAAGTTTAAAGTCAATTCCGGCAGCATATCCTTTGGCAACCTGGTCGGCATAGTACCTTATCTGCACATTATCAACAGCATAAGGAATCACATTGTCCAGATATTTATAATAAACTTCCGTTGTAAAAATAAATGGCCTATTCCACGACTGGAAGCGAAAATCGCTTCCAAGAATAAACTGAATTGATTGTTGCGCTTTTATATCATAATTCAAGGTGCCGTCCATATTGCGCATTTCGCGGTAAAATGGCAACTGATTGTAAATGCCTGTGGCAAACCTGAAAACAAGGTTTTGTTTTTTGTAAGGTTTGTAAGAAGCGCTCAACCTTGGGCTGAAAAGAAATTGGTTATTAAAATCCCAAAACGTAGCCCTAATCCCCGCCTGCAAAGTGTAAGCATCTTCATTTTTGGCAGTAAAATTCCAACGATTGGAAAAATAAGCTGAATATTGGCTAGAGTTAACCTGGTTTTTAGCATTTGCCGAATAAAACATTTCCAGGTTGGGATTGTACGGGTTAGGATTGCCAGGGATATTAACAGGATAAGGAATTGAATAACCCGCCGAATCAACCATTTCCCATTCGTTCAACACATCATCCATCATTTGGTATTGATAGCGCAATCCCCATTTCAGGTAGCGTTTGTCAGTAACATACGAGCCTTTGTGTTCAAGTGTTGCAACATTAGCATGAAAATAATTACGGGCATGTTGCAGAAAAGTTCCTACACCCTGGGTTGCTATTGCTTCGCCATATTCGTTACTACCAGGGTTATTCTCAACCTGTCCAATCCAATATTGCCCTTCAACGTCATAAGTAGCAGATTCATCGGTTGTGAATGCGGATGCAATAAGTTTTAAGTCAATTTCAGGTTTTGGATGAAACCCAAGCGTTAATCCGCCCTGGAATAATTCGTATTTATCCTCTTCGCCACCTTCGAAATAAACCTTAAAACGAATTACTTCCTGGAAAGTTCCAAAGTCAGTTTCGCGGTCAGTTGGAATAACCTGGTATTTATTTAAGGAATAATAACCTAAAAAAGAAAGATCCCATTTCTTATTAAATTCATAGGTAAAAACTGATTGTACATCATAAAAATTGGGTTTGTATTCTCCCTTTACTTCAACGCTGTTTAAAATATAGGCAGTGGTTTTATAACGTCCGCCAATCAGGTAAGTGAATTTATTTTTTGCGGCGGTTCCACCAAGGCTAAAATCTGCGCCAAGAAAACTTAAACTCAACGAACCTTCCAGTTCGGTAGGTTTTTTATACCTCACATCCAGCACCGACGACATTTTATCGCCATATTCAGCTCCAAAGCCACCCGAAGAAAACTGGATGGAAGACACCAGCATCGGGTTTACAAAATTAAGCCCTTCCTGCTGGCTGTTGCTAACTAGAAAAGGACGATAAATTTCAATATCGTTCACAACAACCAGGTTTTCATCATAGTTTCCGCCACGCACCGAATATTGTGAACTCAGCTCATTGTTTGAAGAAACCCCCGGCAAAGTTTTTAAAATAGATGAAATCCCACCGGCCATTGAGGGCGCAATATTCACATTTTGCGGGTCAAGCCTAACCATACTTTCTGTCCGAAGTTTTTCGTCTTTGACTTCAAATCCCGGCAAAGTGGTTGAAATGGAAGCAAGTTTTATTTCAATCCGTTTTGTTTCCCCTTCTTTTAGTTTCAACCTTGTTTCATGGTTCGAAAAACCAATATAGGAAACCGCAATTGTTACTTCTTTTCCGCTTGGAATTTCGAGTGAAAAAAATCCATTTTTATCAGTTGTTGTTCCGCCTTTTTCATTCAGGATGGCAATATTAGCCAAATCGATGGGTTTATTATTTTCATCCATAATATTCCCTTCAACAGTCGCAGTCTGAGCGCTAATCGCAAAGGGCAATGCAAAAATGAAAAATAGAAATATTGTGAGTTTTCGGGGCATGAACAAGCTCTCTGAAATAGATAAACTAAAAAGGCGCAAATTTAGTATAAATATCGGGTTTAGATTTTTTCAAAAATTAAAAAGTACCTACCGGGAAGTTTTATTAAATCACAAACTTTGGGTTATTCTTCTTGCTTTTTCTATACTTTTGTTCACTCATTAAATGAAAATCTTATGTATTCGTCAAGTAAATTTCCGAAAATCACTACCCACGTTTTGCAGGAAATGAAACTGAAGGGTGAAAAAATTGC
>DATCTB010000289.1:0-2729 GCA_036568185.1 Bacteroidales bacterium
GTTTTAAATTTCTTCCAGGGCTCCTGGTCGGTCAGGTATTTGTTGCCCAGGCGTGCCAGGTTCATCAATTCCGATAAGGCTTCGCGGAAGCGGTATTTTTCAATGCTTGAAGAAATTTTTTCGGGATACAATGCCATTTCTTTCAAAGCCAGTTTCGACTCTTCGTCCAGGTTATTTATTTCAGGGACTTTTCCGTCAAAATATTTTTCTGTTAAAACTAAGGTTCTGTTTACAAAGTTTCCAAAAATAGCCAGCAATTCATTGTTGTTCCTTGCCTGAAAATCTTTCCAGGTGAAGTCGTTGTCCTTTGATTCGGGTGCATTGGCAGTTAGCACATAGCGCAGCACGTCTTGCTTTCCGGGAAAATCATCGAGGTATTCGTGCAGCCAGACTGCCCAATTGCGGGAAGTGGAAATTTTATCATTTTCCAAATTTAAAAATTCATTTGCCGGGACATTGTCGGGCAAAATGTAAGTGCCCTCAGCTTTGAGCATCGCGGGGAAAATGATACAATGAAAAACGATATTGTCTTTTCCAATAAAATGGACCAGTTTGGAATCGTTGCCTTTCCAATATGGTTTCCAATCCTTCCCGGTTTTTTCGCTCCACTCTTTTGAAGCCGAGATATAGCCGATAGGAGCATCAAACCACACATACAACACTTTACCATCGGCCCCGGCAATTGGAACATTCACGCCCCAATCGAGGTCGCGGGTAACGGCGCGGGCCTTCAGGCCCTGGTCTATCCAAGATTTTACCTGGCCATAAACATTGGTTTTCCAGTCGTCTTTATGGCCTTCCAAAATCCATTCTTTCAGCCAGCCTTCGTAATCTTCGAGAGGCAAATACCAGTGTTTTGTTTCTTTTTGAACCGGGACATTTCCGCTTAAAGCCGATTTTGGGTTAATCAATTCCATTGGGCTGAGCGAGGTGCCGCAGTTTTCGCATTGGTCGCCATAAGCCTTTTCATTTCCGCAATGCGGGCAAGTTCCGGTAATGTAGCGGTCGGCGAGGAATTGCTGTGTTTCTTCATCAAAATATTGAAGGGTACTGTTTTCAACAAAATTCCCCTGCTTATATAATTTCAGGAAAAATTCCGAAGCAGTTTCGTGGTGAATTGGCGCTGAAGTGCGCGAATACACATCAAAGGAAATTCCAAAAACCTCAAACGATTCTTTAATTTGCTCGTGGTACCTATCAACAACCTGCTGCGGGGTGATGCCTTCTTTTCTCGCTTTTATGGTAATCGGGACCCCATGCTCGTCGCTGCCACCAATAAAAAGCACATCTTCGCCTTTCATCCGCAAATACCTTGCATAAATGTCGGCAGGCACGTAAACCCCCGCCAGGTGGCCAATGTGGATGGGGCCGTTGGCGTAAGGAAGCGCTGATGTAATGGTGTATCGTTTAAAGTTTTTCGTCATAAAATTCAAAATTTCCTTAATTTCGGCAAAGTTAACCAAACCTTTGAAAATGAAACGCCCGCCTTTTCTTAAACCCGGTGATAAAATCGGAATTTTTGCCCCGGCAAGAAAAATCAACTCCAATGAGTTAAATTTTGCCATCAAGGCGATTGAAAACCATGGTTATCAAGCTTTTTTTTCAAAAAAATTATTTGCGGTTGATAATCAATTTGCAGGAACGGATAAAAAACGTGCAGCGGTTTTGCAGGAATTATTGGATAATGATGACGTCAAAGCAGTTGTTAGCGCACGGGGTGGTTACGGAAGTGTGCGGATTATTGATGAAATTGATTTTACCAATTTTATTAAAAAACCAAAATGGCTCATCGGTTACAGCGACATTACTGTGTTTCATAGCCACATCAACAAGAATTTTGAAATTGAAACCTTGCATGCAGCCATGCCTTTGGGGCTTGAAAAAAATTCGGCTGAGTCAGTTGAAGGAATTTTTGAAGTGCTGAAGGGAAGCAACCCAGCTTACCGGTTTGATATTCATCCTTTGAATAAACCTGGCGACGCAAAAGGCAAGCTGACTGGGGGAAATTTGTCGGTGCTATATAGTTTGCTGGGGAGCAATTCTTTTCCGGAAACAAATGGAAAAACCCTTTTTCTGGAAGACTTGGATGAATACCTGTACCACATCGAACGAATGATGATGGCGTTGAAAAGGGCAGGTGTGCTAAAAGGCTTGGCTGGCATAATTGTAGGCGGAATGACCGACATGCGCGACAATGAAATCCCTTTTGGGAAAACTGCCCAAGAAATCATTCGTGAAGCTGTTGATGAATACAATTACCCCGTTTGCTTTGGTTTCCCGGCAGGGCACCAATCTCAAAACCTTCCGCTGATAATGGGTTCAGAAATAATTTTGGAACAAAAAAATAAAGCCACTTTAAGGTTTGTTGAATAACAATGGCTAAGCACCATGAATTAGGTAAAAAGGGCGAGTTGATTGCCATTGATTTTCTGAAAGAAAAAGGTTTTGAAATACTTGAAACCAATTTCAGGCTTGAAAAAGATGAAATTGACATCATTGCCAAAGACGGGGCAACCATTGTTTTTGTAGAAGTAAAAACCAGAAGCACCAATTATTTCGGTGAACCTGAAATTGCCGTTGGTGCCAATAAAATGGAGTTCTTGCTTAGGGCAGCCGAAAATTACTTGATTTCCAAAAATTTAAACTCCGAAATCCGCTTCGATATTATTTCCATCGTCCTCAATTCAAGGCAAAAAAAGATAAGGCATATTGTGGATGCTTTCTATGCT
>DATCTB010000290.1:0-4045 GCA_036568185.1 Bacteroidales bacterium
AATTTTCCGCCATTTTTTTTGGCAAGGAGGTAATTGTACAAAGCCGTTCGAACTCCGCCAATATGCAGTGGGCCTGTTGGGCTGGGCGCAAACCTTACCCGGATATTATTTTTTGGCATTTTTATTATTTTGGGGCGACAAAGATAGTGATTTGAGTTGTTTTCTTTTTCGAACTGCCCACCACAAAAAACCAAACGGCGCCATGACAATGGTTGGAATAGTTGAGTTGAAAGGCTCTGGTGTCCCTTTCAGGGAATGTAATCCATAAGTTAAAGTCACCGCAATAGCAGTAGGAATAAGAGTTGCAAAAAAAATTGCTTTCCAGTCTTTGGAAAATGAAGAAGCTAAATTTTCAGTGAGCCTCATCATGAAGCCGCCGGCCAGCAATGTATAAGCAGATTGTTTTGCGGTAGCTGTTAATGCCGGAAAAATTCCATGATCAGAATTGATAATGAAAACGATTATTCCCAAAACAATTGCCCCTGCTAAACCCATTCGCGGGTCGAAATACTTGTTGTTGCCCAGGGCGTTCTTAGAATTTACCTTTTTCAAAAATTGAATTTATTTTTTGCAAATATCTTGTAAAAAAAAAGAAGGTGCGCCAAAAAAATAGCGCACCTTCACATTTGGAGGTTTGAAAAACTATCTTATAAAACGTCTGACCATTGTGTTTTGGCCATCATGAACCCTTACCAGGTAAACGCCTGCGGGGAGTAAAGATGTGTTCAAAGTCATTTTATTTTCAAAGGTTGTGGTTTGCCTGATAACTTTTCCTGAAATATCTAAAATATCAATTTGCTTTTCTTTAGAAGATGGATTCAACAAATAAACATTCAGATAATCTTTAGCCGGGTTAGGACCAACGCTGAAGTAAACCGGAGAATCTTTTTCCTCAACAACTACGGTTATACTTTGTACATATTCCATCGTCCAGTTGTTGGGGTCAACTTCAATGCTAACAACAGTTTTTCCGGTGTACACTTCAAACTGGTTTAAATTATCTGTTTGATACAGATGAACAATAGTATCGGTACCATCGCTGAAGTTAAGCTGATAATCCATTAGCATTTGAAACAAAGGCGTAACAGATGTGGAAGTTGTTTGTGTTGAAGTAAGGTAAAATGAATTTTCGTAGGAATACCATTCATAATTATAAATAGGATAACCCTGTCCATAGTACCACTGGTCGAAAAACTGGTGAAAATCCATTCCGGTAACATCTTCGGCTACATCACGGAAATCATCTCCGGTAGCTGTGCTTCCTGAATATTGTGTTTGAAAGGTGCCCATGACCTCATAAAATATACTGTCATTTTGAATTTCATGACGTAGCATGTGGAGGATAACAGCACCTTTGTTGTATGATAATCTTCCGTTAAATATGCGCCAAACATTATCCTCACTAATTTCATTTTCAGGAATATAAACACTCCCACCGGCGCTCGACATCACGTCTTGTTGTTTGGAAACCATATTTTGCTCAGCTACGTTCCAGCCCAGTATGTATTCCCGGCAGAGGTTATCTGAATAAGTGGCAAAGCCTTCATTAATCCAGATATCGCTCCAGGTGGCACAGGTTACATTGTCGCCAAACCACATATGGCCAAGTTCATGAGCAACCAATCCGAAATTGAAACCACCAATGGTTGTCATGGTTTGGTGCTCCATTCCTCCACCAAGCTGTGTAACGCAATGGCCATATTTTTCTTCATGAAACGGGTAAAGAATATATAAGTTGGAAAGCAATTCAAGCATCTGGGCAGTTTCATCAATGGCTGCTTTGTTGTTTTCGAGATAGCCGGGAGAATTATAAAGGAAATTCTGAATGAGGACTGAATCACCGTTCATCTCTTCAGGATAGGCATAAATATTATATTCCTGGTAATCAGTAACTGCGTAAGAAATAAGGTAGTAATCAATCGGGTATTTGGATTTCCATTCGTAACGGGTTTTACCATCGGCCACGGGAACAATATTTGTCAATAAGCCTTGCGAACCTGCCATAGTTCCGGGGGGAGTTGTTAGGAAAACCCATACTGAATCAGCTTTGTCTTCCAAATCCTGTTTTACGGGAAACCACACCTTGGCATTGAAGGGTTCAGATAATGTCCACACAACATCTTTATCCCAGGTATTGGAGTGGGCATAGCTTAAACCCGAGAAAAAGCCACCAGACTGCGGGTTACCATGATAAAAAATGGTTACTGTAAAATCTTCGCCCGGGCCAATTGCGTCTATCGGGTATAAAACATTGTCCTGCTGGCGTGTGTGGCCGTCATATTGTACGCCGTTGAACAGAAAAGCATCAATAGTCATAGCATCAACCAGTTCAAAGGCAAAAGTATCGAGGGTAACGATACTTGTAGCATTAATGGTAACACTACCCGAAACGTATGTTTCGGTGTTGGTTACCTCTATGTCGAGCCAATAAAATTTAACATCATATTTGAACAATAAATCGCTTTGCCAGGAATATTCAGGCTCGAAAGCCATTTTCTGATTTTTTGGCTGGTGCGTGCATTTGTTTTCAATATTAAAATTGTCATTCCATTGTGCGAATGCTCCTGTTACTAAAAAAAGTAGAATAATCAGGGTTAATTTTCGTTTCATAAATTATGAGGTTTTAGCTTTTTTGAATTTATATCTTTGCCAAAAATAAACAAATAGACGGAAACTGCTGTTTTTGAAAGACAAAGCATTTGACGCAAAAGTTGCCATGCAAAACAATTTTGAAATATTATTAGAAAAAGTAAACGGGTTTATCCGGAAATACTATAAAAATTTGATGCTGAAAGGCGCTATTTATAGTCTTACTGCTATTCTTGTACTTTTTCTGTTAATTGACTTAATTGAATATTTTGCCTGGAGTGGCCCCCTTTTCAGAACGATTATTTTTTACTTTTTTATTACCGTAACTATTTTTCTGCTTGTTTTTTATATTCTTATTCCAGGAATAAAACTTTTCAAAATTGGAAATGTGTTGTCGCCAGAGGATGCTGCCCGATTGATTGGTGCCCATTTTCCGGAAGTGAATGACAAACTGCTGAATACGTTTCAACTTAGAAAGAATATTGAAACGCAAAATGAAAGTGATCAATTTGCATTGCTGCTTGCAAGTATCGAACAAAAAGCTTCAGCGCTCAAACCAATTCCATTCAGGAATGCCATTGATATGAAGAAAAATATGCATTACCTGCGTTATTTCTTGCCGCCTTTGTTGGTTTTAATTGTCATCTTGCTAATTTCTCCGGCTTTTGTTACCGGGCCTTCTGAGCGACTAATCAAGCATCGCACTTATTTTGAGAAGCCTTTGCCTTATAAATTGGTTTTGCAAAATGAAAATTTAGAAGCGCTTCAGCACGATGATTTTATCTTGAAAATAAAAGCTGAAGGAGAAGAAATTCCTGCAGCTGTTTTTCTTAATGATGGTTATTTTCAATATAAATTAATCGAAACCAAGCCGGGTGAATACGAGCATGTTTTTGCTGGAATAGATGCCGACAGCTATTTTTATATTGAAACTGATGAGTATAAAAGTCAGCGTTACCATCTGAAAGTTTTGCCAAAACCTGTTATTTTCAACTTTGAAATAGATCTCGATTATCCTGATTATTTGAATGAGCAAAACGAAAAGATTGTTAATTCAGGCGATTTGATTGTGCCTGAGGGAACCACTATCAACTGGAAAATTTTTACTCGCGATGCTGACAAAGTTCATTTTAAGAAAGAAAACGATTTACAAGTTCTCAATACTTTGGGCGAGAATGTCTTCACACACATGGAAAAGGCAAAATCAAGTTTTTACTATTCATTGGCTGCAAGTAACGAATTTGTACAACTTTCTGATTCTATGTCGTTTTCAGTTCAGGTTATTCCCGATGAGTACCCGGCTATTGATATTGTGGAAACATCCAGTGAGTTTTTTTACGACCTCACCTATATAAAAGGTTCAATTTCTGATGATCATGGTTTTCATTCATTTAATTTTTATTTCAGAAAAGAAAATAAAGATGACGAATGGCAAAACGAAATTATTAGAATTGAT
>DATCTB010000291.1:0-7469 GCA_036568185.1 Bacteroidales bacterium
TACCTATTCAAAAAAGTTAAACCTCCGATTTAACAAAGAACTTCGCTTGTTAATCAAATTTCCCGACCTTGGTTTAAATACGGACATTCCAGGTGTCCGGGGACTCATCATCGAGAATTTCATTCTTTTTTATGAATTTGACGATAAGGTAATTGTTGTCCATTATATCTTGGATTCAAGGCAGAACCCTGAAAAATTAGCAATCAAATAAGAAATATTGCTTTTGCTAATAAATGCTCTTTTCATTCTCATTTATAACGAATTTCCTGCCAGTAAAAAAGATAAATTGATAAATAGTAAAGTTGAAAAGTGCTTTTTGCATGCTTGTCAATGACAAGGAGGTAATGAATTATAAATATCCCTCTCTTTATTTGGAAAGAATATAAACTACCTTTTCAACCAAATCCGAGCAACTTATTGTAGTTTTTATATTTTATATTTGAAAGAGATAAAATTCAGATCTAGGATTAATTGAAGTTGACTCTATAGAAACCATGCTCATAAGTAACTCATTACATGAGCATGAGAGTAAATATAATAAGTACAAACCATTTAAATTAATTCTTATGAAAAAGTTTACATTTATTGTTTCATTCCTGCTTACAATTTCAATTCTACAAGCACAGGATTACCTGATCAGTTTCACTGGTTCTGGGCAAAGTAATTCTGTTGACAGTATTCAGGTTGAGAATCTGTCACAAGGAACAAAACTAAGTTTTAACGGTAATGATGTTTTACATTTAGTTGGAACAGTTGGGATCAATGCACTAACTGGCAATGAAAGCAATGTAAAGATTTACCCAAATCCAATGATTATTTCAACCCTTGTTGAATTTTTTAATTCAACAACACAACCAGTTTGCCTTGAAATATATAACGAGATGGGTGTATTAATTGCTAAACGCAGCGCTCAGTTTCAAAAAGGCAGGCTAAGATTTGAGATTTCAGGCCTGAATCAAGGAATTTATAATGTTAATGTAAAAGCTGCAGATTGGAGATACTCTGCTAAACTTATTTCTATAGGAAATAATCCGGGGAATATTGAAATTAAATACCAAGTTACTGATGATGGAACTTCGTTTAAAAATGATATAAAAAGTACACAGGAAATTGTTCAGATGCAATACAATGATGGCGAAATGATTCTTTTCAAGAGTTTTGCAGAAAATTATTCACGCGTTCTCACATTGGTGCCCACACAAAGCCAAACAGTTAATTTTGAATTTGTAATATGTTCGGATAACGATGGGAAAGGTTATTCTGTGGTAACTATAGGATCACAAACCTGGATGGCTGAAAACCTGGCTTATTTGCCTTCTGTTAGTCCGTCTTCTGATGGCTCAATTACTATTCCCTATTACTATGTTAATGGATATCAGGGAACTAATGTCAATGATGCCAAAGCCACTTCCTGTTATCAAATTTATGGGGTACTTTATAATTGGCCAGCTGCTCTAGATGCGTGTCCATCAGGATGGCATCTGCCTTCAGATGGGGAGTGGACGACATTGACTGATTATTTGGGAGGTTTAAGTATTGCTGGTGGAAAACTAAAAGAAACGGGTACAACCCATTGGGAAAGCCCTAATTCAGGAGCGACTAATGAAAACGGTTTTACGGCCCTTCCAGCTGGTGACCGTGATTTCAACCATGGAGTGTTTGGGGAGCTTGGATATTACAGCATATGGTGGAGTTCTACAGAAAGTAGCCAAAACTTTGCCTGGTACCGCTACCTAGACTACAATGATATCAAAATGTTCAGTGACAAATATGTTAAGCCTTGTGGTTATTCAGTTCGTTGCATCAAAGATTAGGACAATTTCACAACCCCTCATCCGGATCTAAAAACCGGATGTAAAAAGCCTGGTAATTTGAAATCCCGACGAGCAATTAGTTTGAAATGAATTTTCTGCCGGTAAAAAAGTTGAATTGAAAAAACAGTGAATTTGAAAAGTACTTTTTTCATCCTCGTCAAAAAAGGGGATGAGAAATGAGTCACCTCAATTCTTTCTGATACTTCCTTATCCTTTCATGTGATTCAGCATCCTTCAGATTGCTGTATGTACTTTCTGCCATCACAAAGAACATTTTAGCTTTTTCTATTCGGTTGGCTTTGACATTAAGCAACCCCATCATTTCATAAATTTCTGCCTCTATTTTAGGTTCATTTATATTGATACCAACAAAATACGCTCGGGCTTTATCTAGATATTTTAATGCCAAATCAATATCGTTAGTAGCAGTAGCATATAATTCTCCTATTTTCTTTTGCGTCAGGGCTAAATCGTGGTAGCTGCCCATTTTTTCATAAACTCCTGCCAAATCTATGTAGTATTTTATGGCAGCAAGCTTATTGTTTGAATTTAAGAATGATAATGCCAGTTGAGTAAGATTGTAAGTCAATAAATCCAACCTCTTGTTATCTGAAACATCGATTAAGTCTTCATCTAGTTCATTCTTATAAAAATTAACTACCGGTAAATAATTATTAATTGCTTCTTTATAGTCTTCAAGATCGAAATAAACATCTGCTAAGAATTCGTAATTTTCAGTTAGCATATTAAAATGTGGGTTGGCTTGATTAATTTTAATTGCCTCCTTGTAGTTAAACAAAGCTTTTTTAAGTTTATTAATTTCATAGTATGTATCCCCTATTTCCATGTAAAGATCGGCCGCTCTTTCTAAGTCATTGCTATCAATTGCCAATTCAAGCGCATTCTTATAATACGAAACTGCATTTTTATATTCCTCAGTAAGGAAATACATATCTCCAAGAAGCCGATAATCATAGGATAGATTATGTTTATTGTTTAATTCATCATGTATTTCTATGGCCTCGGTCAAATATTTAATTGCTTTATGGTATTGCTTTTTCTTAAATGCAATTACTGCAAGCTTATCCAATGATGAGGCAATATAATCAACTTGTTCCAATTGCCTGGTTGTGAAAAGTGCTTTCTGATAATGATTTTCTGCTTCATCAAAGTTGTCAATATTAAAATTTGATGTCCCTGCCATTAAATGGGCGTTTGCCAGTTCCAACAACATCTGTTTTTCTTCATATCCCAGAATAGCTGCATTAAAATAGCCAATAGCCTCCTCATGATTATCAAGCATCGCCTCAGATCTTCCTATCCAATAGGCTACATCGGCAATATCGGCTTTACTGCCTTTTTGAGGAATTATATATTGTTGGCCCGATGTACTAAAATGCTCCACCGCTTTTTGATATTCGTTTTGGAAGAAATACGTTTTTCCAATTTCCAGATTAATTTTCGCCATCGAGAAGTAATCGTTCATCCCTTCAACAATATTTATGGCTTTAAGATAGCTTTTGCGTGAGTCATCCAAATTATCTTGGTTAAAGAAGGCTGATGCTATATCTGTATGAGAATATGATTGCGCTAGCAAGTCGCCCATGCTTTGAGATATTTTTAACGATTTAACAAAATATTGGATGGCATCAAAATATTTTTTATCATCCAGTAATTGCCATCCATATGCTGAGTAACAATGGGCAAGTTCCACCTGGCTATCGATTTCATGAGCAATTTTAATCGATAGGCCTAAGTTTTCCATCTTTTTTGAAAAGTCCTCTTTTGGAAATACGTATATCTGCTGACGCAAAACTCGAGCTATTCCTCGCTTGTCTCCAACAGATTCATAAATACTAAACGCTGTATTAAATAACTGTATCGCTCTGTTAATACTTCCATACCTCTGATTTGCAACTGCAGAAGCGTAATAACAATCTGCAACAACAAATTGATCAGACAAGTTTTTGGCTATCAGGAGGGCTTCTTCTGTTATGTTCAAGTACTCTTTTATAATCCTAGCGCGGTTTTTGTACTTAGCTATTTCAATAAGGGTTAATGCCTTGAGATCATTATTATTGATTTGTTCGGATTTTCGCAAAGCGAGCAGTAGATAGTCGTCATAAGATTTTTCATACTGTCCGAGCTTGTAATATATTTTACCCATCAATATCCACACATCCACCTCGAATTCTGGAGTTGGTAATTTAGTGCTATCTGTAAAATACATGTTCGCAACCTCCAATGCTTTTGCATATTTTCCTTGCCAGAAGTATGCCTTAGCCAGATAATAAGTGGCCTCATAATAAAGCCTGGAGTTTTTTAATTTATCGTTATCGATAATAAGTGTAGCTTCATTAATAAGCTTTGGTATTTGGCACTTTACATAAAGCTCACTAAAACTCATGCTGTCGGGTGAAATGCTTTTAATATAATCACTATTACCAGTTGGCCCCTGATTTTTCATATAGCAAGTAATTATTTGGTTTGAGATTGTAAATTTGGCAATAATTATTCTTTTTAGCAAGGGGCCTTCAATTCTTTTTTCGGACGTGGTGTTTAAGCCGTATTTGATCTCTTCAAGAGCATCTATTAATAAAAACCAAAAAAGGCCTAAAGCGGACTCTTGAACCAGCAATGGAATAGTTTCCTGTTTTCACGGGAATTAAAGCAAACGTGGATTGTTGGATTTTGAAATCGGGATGCAAAAGGGAACCGCACTCCGCGTGAGGGATTGCAGCGGAAAGCCCGGCCCGACGTTAGGAGGGCACGCCCAGATTAGGCTATAGGCTATTAGACTTTAGGCTTTAGTAAGTTTAGGGATTAAATAAAATACTTTCTGAAAGAAAAGTTTGCGGGTTGATGTAACTTTGTGGGCAAGCCATCGTCTCCTTTTTGAAATGTCACGACAATTATTTGAAACACATATCATGCCCGCTTCTGAAAAAATGTACCGCTATGCCTTGTCGATACTGAATGAGCCGGAAACTGCGCATGATGTTGTTCAGGATTGTTTGGTGAAAATCTGGGAGAACCGGCAGAAACTTCCCGAGATAAAAAGCCTTGAATCGTGGGCGATGCGCATTACGCGCAACCAATGCTACGACTGGGTGAAAACGAACCGGTTCAGCGTTTCGGTGCACAAAATTGCCGAGCCGGGAGGTAATCAAAGCGCCGACCAGCAACTGCTGGTGAGCGACCAGAAACAATGGTTTGAGCAGGTGCTGGCTGGGTTTCCGCAAAAGCAAAAAGAGATTTTTCATTTGCGCGAAGTGGAAGAAATGACTTACCAGGAAATTGCCGACATCCTTTCGTTGAGCATCAGCGACGTGAAAGTGACGCTGCACCGGATGCGGGAAAAAATAAGGTCATCACTACAAAAAATAGAAGATTATGGAATCGCCAATTAAAAAACTGCTTGAAAAATACTGGGCTGGCGAAACTTCAGTTTCGGAAGAACGGGAGCTAAAGGATTTTTTCAAAAAGAACCCGTCGCTGGCGGGTGAAGGCTTGTACTTTTCGAGCCTGAGCAAGCAAAAAGAATTTTCTGCCGAAAAAGCATTTCAGCACCCTGGAAAAACTATGGGCAGAAGCAACTGGTATTCGGCGGCGGCCGCCGCCGTGATGCTTGGCATCGTGGTTTCTTCTTTTTTCATAACTCAGCAACAAAAGCCAAATCAATTTGTTATTGATGACCCGAAGGAAGCTTACGAGGTTACAAGGAAAGCTTTATCGATGGTATCAGAAGGATTGAACCAGGGCAAAACATATACATTGGAAATAGAAAAATTCAATAAAACACAACAAATTCTTAAAAAATAAAATCATGAAAAAAATCAGTTTAATTATCAGTATGTTCCTCTTGTCGTTTACAATGATGGGACAAGGAACCGTTATAACGAAATATTTTAACCAGTATGCCGATAACGAAAATTTTACAAAGGTACAGGTGAGCCAGAAAATGTTTTCGTTGTTCACCGAACTGGAAGCCGGCAGCGATGCTGAAAATGAATTCCTGCAGGCAGTGAGCAAACTGAAAGGTTTGCAAATCATCATGGCTGACAGCATTCCTAATTCAGCAGCAGTTTACAAACAAGCAGTTGCCGATGTAAACAAAGCCGGGTACGAAGAATTGATGTCGGTGAAAGATGCCCAGGAAAACATGCAGTTTTCGATTAAGGAAAGCAACGGCATTATCACAGAATTGATTATGGTAGTTGGTGGGAAAAAACAATTTATCATGCTAAGTTTGTACGGCGAAATCGATTTGAAAAACATTTCGAAAATTGCGCAGGAAATGCGTGTAAACGGCCTCGACCAACTGAAGCATATTGATGATGGCGACAAAAAGTAAAATCTTACTCGTTTTCTTGCTGCTTGGAGGCTTGTTCACATCCCTCCAGGCACAGGAAACGCCTTTAAAAACCTACGCAGACGCGCACAAGGAAAGGAAATATTGTTTCTATCCAAGCACTTTGCGTATGATTAATATTGCCCAAAACCCCGATTACAACGACTTGGTAAACGGCATTGAAAAACTATTGGTTTACTCGCTCGATTCAGCCGCAAAAGCAGAGAATAATTATAAAGAAATCATAACTGCCTACCGGGAAATTGGTTTTGAAGAATATGCTGCCATGTATGGCGGAAAGACAAATTTCTTTTTGTATGGAAAAGAAAGCAAAGATGAAAACCAGTATGTCGGCGTAATGAAATTTGACGATGCTGTCTATGCCTTTTATTTGCGCGGGCAGATTGGGTGGCAGAAAATTCCGGCTTTGATGCAGAGTTTTCAATCGGATGATGTGCTTAATATTTTTGACCTCAAAAGTGTAGGAAGTGGAAACCATTCTCGAAATAAATAACCTTTCCAAACGATTTGGCAGGATACAGGCAGTTGACAAACTGAACCTGACAGTTACCAACGGGCAGGTGTTTGGCATACTCGGTCCGAACGGAAGCGGAAAAACCACTACACTCGGGATGATACTGGAAGTGGTTGCCCCTACTAATGGCAGCTTCAAATGGTTTGAAAACAAAAAAGCAGTTGAAGCCCGGAAAACAATTGGTTCAATACTTGAAACTCCCAGTTTCTATCCTTATCTCACCGCTGTTCAAAACCTGCGCGTTGCAGCCCACATCAAGCAATGCGGAACAGACAGGATTGAACCCGTTTTGAAACAAGTTGGCTTGTTCGACAGGAAAGACGATAAATTCAAAACCTACAGTTTGGGGATGAAACAACGGCTTTCGATTGCTTCAGCCCTGCTTTCCGACCCGCCTGTTTTGATTCTTGACGAACCCACCAACGGGCTTGACCCGCAAGGAATTGCAGAAGTGCGCGATTTGATTAAAGATATCGCCGCGCAGGGAAAAACCATCATCATGGCGAGCCACTTGCTGGATGAAGTGCAGAAAGTGTGCACCCATTTTTGTGTGTTGCGGAAAGGGGTAAAAATTCACCAGGGGAGTGTTGAAGACACTTTGGGCGAAATAAACCGCGTTGAAGTTGCTAGCCAGGATTTGGAAAAACTGGAGAAAAGCCTGGAAGGTTTTGATGGAATTGAATCTGTTCAAAAAAATGGAAACAGCCTCCTGTTGGTCCTGAAGCCTGATATTACTTCGGCAGAAATAAATGATTATTGTTTTAAACGG
>DATCTB010000292.1:0-3349 GCA_036568185.1 Bacteroidales bacterium
ATAAGCGACAAATATCCTTATGCAGATGCCTACCGTGTAATCAAGCTCGAAATACTTGTTTCTTCATCTGAAGTGAATAAAGTAGTGAGCTTAATCCGCCAATCAGGCGGACTGGTTACCGGGGTGACGGGATGATTATAGTTTCGGCGGTTGAAAGGGTTTTTAAAATAAGAACTGATGAAGAAGGAATTCAAACAGTATAATATTGGGAAATCATTTTACAGATATATCTTTTACTAATGAAAACTTGCAACCACGATAATTGTTACGATGCATTTAACCGAATTTGCATTCCCGACACCAATCTGCCGCGTGTTGTTGTTGTCGGAGGTGGGTTTGCTGGTTTAGCTTTTATCAAAAAACTTAAAGACAAACCCGTTCAATTGATATTGATCGACAAAGGAAACTATCACCAGTTTATTCCGTTACTTTATCAGGTTGCAACGAGTGGAATAGAGCCCGACAGCATTGTGTTTCCATTTAGAAAATTATTCAGGAACTATAAAAATGTGCTGTACCGTATGGCCGAAGTAACAGAAATAGATACAAAGCTTGACCAGGTTACAACGAATATTGGAACAGTGAATTACGATTATCTTGTTCTTGCAAACGGTAGTGTTACCAATTTCTTTGGCAATGAGAGTGTGGAAAGACAAGGTTTTGGGTTAAAATCAGTAACCGATGCACTGGATATCAGAAGTTATCTGCTTCAGAACCTTGAGAAAGCATCAATTACCTGTAATAAAGAGGAGAGGGAAGCATTGAGCAGTGTGGCCATAGTTGGCGGCGGACCTGCCGGAGTGGAAATGGCAGGCGCCTTGGCTGAATTTAAGAAATATGTTGTGCCAAAAGATTACCCTGAACTTGAACATACCAGGATGAAAATTTATTTGATTGAGGCGTCAGGAAAACTGTTGCAGGATATGCCCCAAAAGCTTTCTGAAAAAACACATGCTTACCTAAAAAGTCTTGATGTGAATGTAATGCTAAATGTCGCAGTCGATAATTTTGACAATCCTTTGGTAAAACTTAATAATGGCCATACTATCCTGTCTGGCGCATTAATCTGGACAGCCGGCATTAAGGGTGCCGTCATTCCCGGGCTTGATCCAAAATTGCTAAACAGGCAAGGCAGGATAAAAGTCGATCAATTTAATCGCCTGGAAGGCTACGAAAATGTTTTTGCCATTGGAGACATAGCCCATGCTCAAACAAAGAAATATCCCAAAGGCCACCCCATGGTTGCACAAGTCGCAATTCAGCAAGGCCGGATTCTGGCTGATAATTTGCTTTCAATTATTAATAAGCAAGCAAAAAAAGAATTTAGATACATAGATAAAGGTTCCATGGCAACAATCGGCAAAAAGAAAGCCGTTGCCAAAATAAACAACTGGCAGTTTAGCGGATTCTTCGCATGGTTTCTTTGGTCCTTCGTTCATTTAATGAGTATCATAGGTGTAAGAAATAAAGTTCTGATAGGTATCAATTGGTTCTGGAGTTACTTTACATACGACAAGGGCAACCGTCTTATTATTCGTTCAGTGACGAAAGAAAAGAATGCAGAACAACAAAAAGTATTTATGAATTTATTTAAATAATTAAGAAAATGCACGGAACAAATGAAAGTGGTTTTGCCTATGGTTTTTGGACAACTGTTGCGTTTAGCGTACTAATAACTTTGTTTCTGGTATTCAGTTTTGTAAAACCCAAAAACAAATTTGAATGGCGTTCGATGGGGGTCTTTATCGGTTTTATTGTCGCTTTGTTCACTGAAATGTATGGGATACCGCTAACCGTTTATTTCCTTTCAGGTTGGTTGGGCAACGCATATCCGGTAACAGACCCCTTTTCGCACGCAAGCGGCCACCTTCTGCTCGTGTTTTTAGGCTTATCGCACAATACCTGGGCAATGATTGTGCTTCACGTTTTAACCAATGCCATCATTTTCTTGGGGTTTTATATCGTGTACAAAGGATGGCAACAAATTCATGCGGCTGGTAAAGATGAGCTTGTTACTGATGGAATCTACAGGTTTATCAGACACCCTCAGTACGTTGGCATGTGGTTGGTAACTGTTGGTTTTTTAGTACAATGGCCTACTCTGATTACCTTATTCATGTGGCCCATACTAATGATTTTATATCACCGACTTTCTGTCCGCGAGGAAAAAGTTTTGCGTGGAAAATTCGGAAAAGAATTTGAGCAATACAAATCAAAAGTACCTGCTTATTTTCCAAGACTATCAAATAATAAGTTACTTGAAAATAAGTACAATGAAAAGTAATAAACACTCAATTTGGATGATTATTGGCTGTGTATTGCCGCTGCTTTTTATCTTTTTTGCTCCGGCACTTGGAATAAATAATGGTTTTTCAATATTCATTTTTTTAGCAGCCATGTTTGCTATCCATCTTATCATGCCAATGCACGGACATGAGGCGCATCAGCATGGTCAAAATAATGAACACCAAAACTTAAATAATAAAACTTCAAAAACACAAAATCATGAACACAATCAACATTAAACGATTCGGTTTAGCTTTCGGAATAACCGGGGCTATCCTTTACTTTGGCTGCATTATTCTCATGGCTACTGTCGGCCGTGAAGGCAGCATACTCTTTTTTAACAACCTGTTGCACGGGTTGGATATTTCTTCAGTAATTAGGATGAATGTACCACTATGGGAAGCTTTCTTAGGTATTATTGAAATATTTATTTTAGGATGGTTAGTTGGAATATGCATTGCTGCAATTTATAACCTATCAATTAAGAAAAGTGTCGAAACCTAATTTATAAAAGCATTATGAAAACAAAAAATAGAATTTTATATGTCGGAGTTATTGCTGTTTTTCTGACTATTACAGCTTGTGGAGGAGCAAATCAGCAAAAAGAGCAATCCCAAAATTCAGAGTACTCCAATTCGGAACCAATGACAATGAATCACCAGGATGAGGGCAAAACAAATATGCACAGTGAACACAATAGTTTGGCTGATAATTTTGCCCACCAGAATATTGTAATCCTTAAAACACCTTATCCAGTAAGCGAAACTACTAAAGCTGAGATGGAACTGGTTGTTGATGCTTATTTACAAGTTGAGGCTGCCCTGTTCAATGAAGATGTTGAAGCAGCAAATAAAGCAACAGACCTGATGGCAGAAAAAGTTTTTCTGGTAGTTCCAACAAATTTGGATGGCGCAGGACTTGAAGCCTGGCAAAACCACCAGTCGTTGTATGAAGCCAAACTGAAAGAAATGAAACATGCCGATGGCTTGGCAAATAAGCAATCCTACTTCAGCCATCTTTCAGAAATTATGTATTGCACAATTAAAAGCTTTGGGTTAAAACA
>DATCTB010000293.1:0-11664 GCA_036568185.1 Bacteroidales bacterium
ATTCACATTTTCAATAAAAAAATTGGAATATTTAAAGTAGAAAAGCAAACCCAGGTTAATAGATACCGACAACGCCAGCATTAAGCGCCTTTGCGTTTGCTTTTTGGTTAGCGACATCCATTTAACAAGGTGAAAATCGACGAATGTGGTACCCAGTATGACAAAAATAAATTTAGGCGCGCCCCAACTATAAAAGAAAATGCTGAAAATAAGTATGACTATGTTCTTGTATTTTTTGCCGACTAAATAGTAAGTCAGCAAAAAGGCCGGCAGGAAATACAACAAAAAGACAATACTGCTAAATACCATTTTTGGGAAAAAAAGAGCGCTAAGATAAACGGAAAATTAATTTTTAGAAAATCAGGAAAATTAATTTGGTTGGAGTTAGCCCTATTTACTAAACAAATTATATTTAAAAATGCTGATAATTGCCCTGACACCATCACGCCAGCCAATTTTTTTGCCGTCTTCATAAGTTCGTCCGTAGTATGAAATGCCCACTTCATAAATTCTGATTTTTGGGACACGGGCAATTTTTGCAGTAATCTCCGGTTCAAAGCCAAACCTTTTTTCCTTCAAATTCAGTGATTTGATAATGTCAGCCCTGAAAAGCTTGTAGCAAGTTTCCATGTCGGTCAGGTTGAGGTTGCTGAACATATTGGAAAGAAAAGTCAGGAATTTATTCCCTATGCTGTGCCAGAAAAATAAGATGCGGTGTGGTGCACCGCCCATAAAGCGAGAACCATAAACCACATCGGCAAAGCCATCAACCACGGGTTGCAACAGTTTGTTGTATTCCTCAGGATCATACTCCAGGTCGGCATCCTGGATAATAATATAGTCGCCTTTGGCTTCCGCAATTCCTCTATGCAAAGCCGCACCTTTTCCCATATTTTTAGGTTGGTTGAATAATTTAATTCCGGCATCAGGGTGCTGGCTGATGTATCGTTCAACCGCCTCAACAGTATCGTCTTTTGAAAAATCATTTACAATAATGATTTCCTTACGAAAGCCACCAATTAGCTTCACATTTAGCACTTTATCAAGAATCAGGTGAATGGTTTGCCCTTCGTTATAGGCTGGAATAAGAATGGAAAGTACCAATATTTTCGATTTTTATAATTGAGATGCAAATATAGAAAAAGGCTTTGTTTTTCCATGAAACAAAAAGAGGTACGATCCTTTTCAAGGAAATTAGTATCTTTGGCCACTAACTTAAAAAACCCCATCATTATGAAAAATGTATTTAAAATTATGAGTGCGGTCGTGCTAACCTCGCTCATCTTCGTCGGCTGCAACAAGGTTAAAAGCCTGGCTGATGTAACTTTCGACACAACTTTTAAAAGTGACCTGAACTGTGTAGTTCCTCCTGCATCAACAAGGGAAATTGATGGAACATTCAGTGCAAGTTCTGTAATTGACCCGGCTTCTGATCCTGATGTTGCCGAATATCTGGACAACATAACTGACTATGAAATATTGTCGATGACAGGAACAATAACCAGTGTTTCGGTAGATAATGCAAACTTGCTCAGCTCAACAGCAAATGTTTATAATTCATCGTACAATGCAAGCTGGCAATTTGCAAATGTGCCGCTTACTGTTGGAACCGTTTTAAATTTTGGCAATGAAAACGGGCAGTGGACTACGGTAGATCAGATTCTGATGACCGGCCAGGTATTTACTGTTAGCCTTGAAGGCGAAACCGATGAAGATGATATTACTTTTACGGTGCAGCTTGCTATTGAAACGCAAATTACAGCCAATCCGCTTTAGTAGATTTTATTTAAGAAATTGAAATCCGGGGTTTAAATAAAACTCCGGATTTTTTTATTCATGAAAATAAACCCTTTTTACTCGCTGCGAAATGCGGCTTAGTATTTCGTAAGGAATAGTTCCGGCTTCCTTTGCCAATTTATTTACAGGGTTAAATTCACCAAAAACAATTACATCATCACCCTCTTTTGCGTTGATTCCACTAAGGTCAACCATGCACATGTCCATGCAGATGTCACCAACGATAGGCGCTTCCTGGCCTTCAATTCTTAGCGAAAGTTTTCCATTCCCAAGATTCCGCATCAAACCATCTGCATAACCAATGGAAACCGTTCCGATAGTAACATCTTTTTCAGCAATGTATGCGCGGTTATATCCAACCGATTCTCCTTTTTTAACATTCCTGATTTGTACCAGGGCTGAGCGAAGCGTGGTAACATTGTGCAGTTTGTTTTGGTCGGCTTCGGCGCCGGCAATGCCGTATAAACCAATTCCCAACCTAACCATATCAAAAAATCCTTCCGGGAACTTGCTGATACCGGCCGAATTCAGGATATGCAAATCAATTTTATGCTCAAAACTTTTGGTAAATCGTTCACTTAAATTCCTGAAAACTTCAATTTGATGCCTGGTAAACTCTTCAAACTCCGGCTTGTCGCTCGCGGCTAGGTGCGAGAAAACAGACTGAACATGGATAAGAGGGTTTTGCTGCAATTTTTCAATTAACTGGCCAATTTCATCCTCTGCATAACCAAGCCGGTTCATGCCCGTATCAAGTTTAACATGAACTTTAACAGGTTTGTTAAGTGGCAAAACACTTTGTTTGATGGCTTTTTCAAGCAGCCTCAGGGTTCTGAAACTGAAAATTTCAGGTTCAAGCTGGTGCCTGATCATGGTATCAAAAGCGTGTTCTTCCGGGCTCATCACCATGATGGGTAAATTAATTCCTGCACGGCGCAATTCCACGCCTTCGTCAGCATAGGCAACAGCCAAATAATCGGCATTGTGAAACTCCAGCATATTGGCAATTTCAGCTCCGCCGCTTCCGTACGAAAACGCTTTTACCATTGCCATCACTTTCACATTTTGTGGCAACTTCGACCTGAAATAATTCAGGTTGGCAATCAAGGCATCCAGGTTTATTTCCAACACAGTTTCGTGTGCCTTCTGCTGAAGCAAATGGCTGATTTGTTCGAATTTGAATGCCCTTGCACCTTTTAACAGTATCGAACTGTTTGAAAACTTTGTTATCGGATATTCAGCAATAAAGTCGGAAGTGCTGGAAAAAAAACTGCTTTTCAAAGAAGCAAATTTTTCCTTTTGCCTGCTTATTGAAGGCCCGATTCCTATCACTTGCTTGATTCCTTTTTTCACCAGTAAAGCAGCTACATCGGCGTAAAGGTCGGCTTCGTTTCGGCCACTTTGCAAAATATCTGAAAGAACAAGCACCATTTCGCGGTGTTGGTTTTGCTGTTTCAGGAAATCGAGGGCAATTCCAAGCGAATTAAAATCGGAATTGTAGGTATCATTAATAATCGTGCAATTGTTGATGCCATCTTTCAATTCGAGGCGCATGGCTATTGGCACCAGGTGCTGCATCCTTTCGGCAATTTCGTCGTTTGGATATTCAAGGTACAACATCACTGCCCAGCAATGAATTGCATTTTCAATGGAGGCATCATCAATAAAAGGAATATTAATTGAAATGGACTTTTCCTTGTAAGTACCCGTAACAGCAGTATTTTTTTCAGCTTTGCTGATTTTTGTAATCTTCAAATCACTTTCATCGTTGTGTCCCCAGGAGAAAGTTGAAATATTGTTTCGAATACCTGAACGGATAATCACCTCCAACAAATCCTTGTGGTCGGAGCTGTAAATGAGGGTGTCAACTTTGGTAAACAATTTAAGTTTTTCGCCAATTTTCTGTGCAAGGCTGATAAAGTTTTTGGAATGTGCCTCACCAATATTGGTAAAAATTCCAATGGTGGGGTTGATGATGGCCTGCAATTTCTGCATTTCTTCAACTTCCGAAATACCCGCTTCAAAAATTGCCATTTCATGCGTGTCGTTCATTTGCCAAACCGAAAGCGGAACACCAATTTGTGAATTATAACTTTTCGGGCTGCGAACTACTTTCTTATCCTTGCTCAGCAACTGGTACAGCCATTCTTTCACAATAGTTTTTCCATTGCTGCCTGTTATTCCTACGACCGGAATATTAAAACTTTTGCGGTGATGGGCCGTCAGTTTCTGTAAGGCTGCAAGTGTATCCTTCACCAGGAAAAATGTAGCTTCGGGCATTGTCTTATATTCTTCATTGATGCGCGAAACAACAAATGCCCTGATGCCTTTTGCATACAAATCCTGGATATATTTATGCCCGTCGTTGCTTTTGGTGGCAAGGGCAAAAAACATGCAATTGTCCGCTGAAATCAACCTTCGGCTGTCAATTAAAATATCTTTTACAATTACTTCGGCAGCAGGGGCTGAAATAATTTTTGCACCCAGAATTTTAGAAATTTCTGTTCCTGAATAAACCTTGTGAAGCATTGCTAATAGGTGGTTTGTTGTTTAAATGTAGAATTTTTCAGTAGAAAAAAAATTAATGCATACTGTCAGAATCGGAGTAATTACGGCCATTACGTTCGTTTGAACTACTTGAAGGCAAGGGGTTGGCGTTCATTTCTTCCATACTATTCCTGTTTCTGAAAATATCAATAGCCAGAAACATGGCTTGCCTGATAGATTCGGGTGATGCCAGGTCTTTACCGGCAATTTCATAAGCTGTTCCATGTGCCGGCGAGGTGCGGACTATAGGCAGTCCGGCAGTGAAGTTGACACCACTTTTGAAAGACAAAGTTTTGAAGGGAATCAGGCCCTGGTCGTGGTACATGGCGAGTATGCCATCATATTTGGTGTATTCGTCTGAGCCAAAAAAGCCATCAGCAGGGAATGGGCCGAAAACCAGGAAGCCTTGTTTTTTCGCGGCAGCAATAGCCGGCTGAATGATTCTTTTTTCTTCATCGCCAATCACACCATCATCGCCTGCATGAGGGTTCAGGCCCAGGATAGCAATTTTTGGCCTTTGTATTCCAAAATCATTTTTTAAAGAAGAATCAAGAATTGTAATTTTTGATAAAATCAAATCCTCCGTAATGCTTGAAGCAACCTGGTTAAGCGGAATATGGCCCGTGATGGTTCCGATGCGCAATTTTTGATGAACCAGCAGCATCAGCGAGGAAGTGCTGCCAAATCTTTCAGTCAAATACTCGGTGTGGCCGGGAAAATTAAAATTTTCAGATTGGATATTTGCCTTGTTCACCGGTGCAGTAACAAGCACATCAATCAATTTATCTTTCAGGTCGGCAACAGCGGCTTCAAGTGCCTGAAAAGCAAACTGGCCAGCAATCTTATTCGAAATTCCATGCTCCACTTTCACTTCCTCATTACTCAGGCTGACAACATTGATTTTTTTGTGATCAAGCTGCCTGGTATTCTGGATTATTTTATAGTTAAAGTCTTCCAGGTTCATATTCTTGCGGTGGTACGAAAGAACTTTTGGAATGCAATATATTACCGGTGTGAATAATTCTGTAATGCGGCTATCGTCAAGTGCTTTGAGAATAACTTCGTAGCTGATACCATTGAAATCGCCGTGTGTTATGCCAATCCTGACGGGCTTTGCCTCATCTGTTTCCTTATGTTGAATCATGGTTGAAAATTGTCTTGCAAAAGTAAACTATTTGGGGTTGTGGGCAATTGAAGAATTATTTAATTATGCCCCACCCTAACCCTCCCCAAAGGAGAGGGAACCAGAGAAAACACCAATTTTTGCTTCTCAATTCATAATTATACGCATCACTGCATTAGCACATCAGCATATTAGCACATCAGCACATCATTTCTCTATACCCTGTTTTACTCAAAAATTATTCAGACCTTTGCAAAAAACAAAAATCCCCCTCGCTGTGGCTCAATCCAACTTTGTTGATTACGTAAAAATAAATTGCCGTTCCGGAAACGGAGGCCCGGGTTCTGTTCATTTCAGGCGCGAAAAATACCTGCCCCGTGGCGGCCCTGATGGGGGCGATGGCGGCAAAGGTGGCGACATCGTTTTGGTTGGCAACGCACAAATGTGGACTCTGCTTCACCTGCGTTATACGCGCCACCTGAGGGCTGAACATGGCGAAAGCGGTGGAAAGCAAAGAAGCTCTGGCGCTGGCGGGAAAGATATTATCATTGAACTGCCGCTGGGTACCGTAGCCAAAGACCCTGAAACGGATGAATTGCTGGCTGAAATTACCGAAGACGGGCAACGGGTGGTTTTAATTAATGGCGGCAGGGGTGGCCTGGGAAACGACCATTTTAAAACAGCCACTAACCAGGCGCCACGTTATGCCCAACCAGGTGAGCCCGGTATTGAAGCCGATATCGTTTTCGAACTGAAAATCCTGGCCGATGTAGGTTTGGTGGGTTTCCCCAATGCCGGGAAGTCAACTTTGCTTTCGGTTGTTTCAGCGGCAAAGCCTGAAATTGCCGATTATCCTTTTACAACGCTTGTGCCTAACCTGGGAATTGTTGCTTACCGCAACCAGTATTCATTTGTAATGGCTGATATTCCGGGAATTATTGAGGGTGCTTCTGAAGGCAAAGGCCTCGGACTGCGCTTTCTGCGCCACATCGAGCGCAATTCCATTTTGCTTTTCCTTGTTCCTGCCGATAGTGATGATATTTATAAAGAATATAAAATTCTGTTGAACGAACTCAAACAATACAACCCTGAATTGCTTGATAAAGAAAGGATTTTGGCCATTTCAAAATCCGATATGCTGGACAAGGAATTAATAGCTGAAATTGAAAAAACCCTCCCCAAAGATGTGCAGCACCTCTTTATTTCTTCAGTTGCGCAAACGGGTTTGGTTGAATTGAAGGATATGATTTGGAAGGCTTTGAATGAGTAGGCTTTAACTGCAAAAATTTAATTAAAAATCTTTTATTAGTAGGGTCGTAGATAATTCTTAGGCCAACCCACCCCCTCACCGAAATTTAGATACATTCTAAAAAAGATGGGTGGTTTTATGGTTTATATTTGAAGGAAGAAAATTTGCGGAGGCAAATGATTGAAAATGGAAAAAATAAATATGACAGTTATCATACTATCGCACCCAAATTAGTAGGCAATAGTATGATTTTATCATACATATATACAAGTTGGCAGCAATTAAAACACAACATTAATGTCAAAGAAATCCAAATTGAAAAATATTCTAATAGGACTATTTATTATTTCAATAATTATTTTTGGAGGTGGCTATATCTTAACGAAATTTGCTTTTTCATGTTTTGACGATACCAGAAAGACAGGGATTTCACAAGTAAGTGACAATTTAGAATTCGCAAGAAATAATGGTTTATTAATTAGCGAAATAGAATTATCTAAAGATACTCTCAAATTGAATGATACTTTATCATTCAAGATTGCTGAATCATGGATAGAGATTGGTTGGGAATATCAATGCATAAATCATGAATTACAAATCGTTAAAAATCCTGACATCAAAAAGTTAGTCATTAAATTAGAAAATGCATCTTGGAGTGATTACATAGATAACTATTCGATAGAGCTTGAAAACGGATTTGGAGGAACTCAAAATGGACTTTTAATATTTTATACAGATAGTCTAAAAGCAAATAAATTGAAAGTTTATCAACTTAAAGAAAGATTTAAATTTAAAGGGAATAAAATATTATCAGATAGTATCGAATTAAAAAAATAACTGCTGCCAACAATGTATATACAAAATAGGCGAAATAGTAGTAAATTCAATGGTTGTAGCCCGCTTCAACTTCTCTACGGTTTGATAGGTTCGAAGCCCGCAATCGCCTACTTTGCATATACTTCACGTTACCAAACATATTAAAATAAACAATCATGAAAACAATTATTATTACATTATCAATTTTAATTCTGGCTTCACCAATTTATTCTCAGGTTCAATCAGACTGTGAGAAATCATGGGGACTTGAGCATTATTACAAATTTGATGTAGCCTATCTCTCTTTCAAAAGGTTATATGACATAGCATCATCTGACACTAACAAAATAATTATTCCGCAAATGCATCAAGACTCTATTTGGAAAGGTTTGGCTGCAATTTACAATGCATTTTCAATTCCTCAACGTGATTCTATTTTTGACATGTATTGTGTTCATAACACAATGCAATACGGTTCTCCTTTATATCCTGCTATTCATGTGGAACTTGATACAACATACGAATGGACGCATAACTGGTTAAACGACGAAATCATTTCTGGATATGCAGGATTAGATTCTTTCATAAGTGAATATAACTATACTATTCAACAGGTCTATAGTAGCACAAATGAAGTAGTAATCAACTCTGATTTGCCTGTTAACCCAAACCCAATAATTGACAGTTTGTTGCTTTTTGATGGAATAATTGATGCTTATCCCTCCGTAGTGACAAGTAATGGAAATAAAATAAACTATACAAAAGTTGGAAATAACCAATTTTTTGACTTCACTGTAGCATGGGGTGATTGTCTCTCAGGATGTATATACAATCATAAATGGAAATTTAAGGTAGACTATTCAAACTGTATAGTTGAATACATAGGTCTAGAATCAAATGCCGATGAAGATTTTCCAATTCCAATAAATTGTAATATTACATCAATTGAAAATCTAGACCAAAGTAATAACGAATCGATTGTAGTTTACCCAAATCCATCTTCAGACTTAATTACAATAAAAAGTAATAATATTATTCATGTTGAAGTATGGTCTAATTTCAGACTTATCAAAAGTTGTGAATATAACAAACAAGACCTCATAAATCTAGACATTAGGGATTTAAGCAGTGGTTTATTTATTATTAAAGTGAAAACAGAAACAGAATCTTTGATTAGAAAATTTATTAAGAAATAAAATTCCCCTGCTGCCACGATTGCATCGTGTGGTTTCCCCGGAACCCCCGCTCCCGCGCGATTGTATCGCGTGGTGATTTAACCCCAACCCTTAGCTCCCGCACGATTTCATCGTGTGGTTTTACCCCACTAACCAAGTTTCTACAACACATTTCATAACAAACCCAACAAAAATAAAAGGCAGCCCACCGCGGCTGCCTTTTCAGAAAATGAATACAAAACAAGTTTTTTTTTACGGTAATGTAACCGGGTTAATTTCGCCGGTACCCGTTTCCTGCGATTCGCCTTCGCTGCTGCTTTCGCCATTGCCACTGGCGGCATGGCCTTTGCGCTGGGCAATTTTCAGGTTGTAGCGGTCGATGTGGATATTGAGTTCGTTAACAAAAGCATCATATTCAGTAGGTGCGCTGCCAAACATCATCGAGTTTATCATGCCGGTGATGGCTTTGTACACTTCGTCCACTTCCACCCTCACATTTTTCATGCGCAATGTGGTTTTGCCTGCTGCTTCCAGGTTGCGGTCTTCCATCAGCTCAACCACGGCGTTGTTGTCCAGTTCAAGTTGGGTGGCCCAGGCATCGAGGCCTGTCAAAGCCATATCGGCTGCATAGTTGGTGTTTAATTCTTCGAGCAGGTTGCGAATGGACGCCGATTCAATATCCAGCGATTTCGCGGCAAGGTTGCCATAATGGTCCAGCACTACCTGCAGGCGAAGCCCGGCTTCCCTTATTGCGGGTGTAAAGTGGCAAGTGGCAGCCAAATTGCTGTAGCTCATCCCGCGGAAGGTGGTGTCGCGCTTATCGTCGGCATCGTTTATAGCTTGGGTTTTCGCGCTTTTTCTAATCAGTTCAAGCGCCTGGGTTTCCTTGTTGTAGCGCACGTCGAACTCGGTCACCAGCGGTATAAGCACCAGCCACGAAGCCGCGTAATTGTTCAATTTTCCTTTAAACACATTGAAAAATTCCGCGTGTTCTTCATTTCTAAGTTCTTTTAAACGGATACTCGTAATTTTCATAAAATTTTATTTATAAGGTTATTAAATAAGGTTGTTGATTGTTCAAATTTTGGGGGAATATAGCACCGGGGCCTAAAACATATATTCCCCATTTGGGGAAAATAGCAGCGAGGGCTAATTCATTAATTCCCCATTTGGGAAATTTACCACCGAGGGCTCGTTCATATATTCCCCAATTGGGGAAGGTTCCACCAGGGCCTAAAACATATATTCCCCATTTGGGGAATATGCCACCGGGGCCTGGTTCATCCATTTCCCATTTGGGGAACATTCCGCCGGGGGCTGGTTTATATAATCTGCTAAAAAACATGGCAAGAGCAGGTTAAAAGAATCATCATTTTCGGGTTAGCAGCCCGTGGGCCTGGGTTAAATAATTAATCCAAAAATAAAAAAACCTTTTTTTTGCTCCGCCACCATACCGAAATTTGGAAACATTCTAAAAAAGATGGGTGGTTTTATGGTTTATATTTGGGCAATAATTGTTGTGGAATTATAAAACCACGCGAAAGGATTCGCGCGGCAGCGAGGGGTAAAAATGAAAAAAATAAAAGTGACCATAATCACACATATACACCCAAATTGGAGGGATAAGTGTGATAAAATCACACATATAAACAAGTTACAAGCAATATTAACGAAAAAGAAATAGTCATGAAACAGAGATTAATTTTCATAATTTTTGCAGTTCTAATAAACTGCTCAGTATTCGGTCAAGAATTTGTTTCATCAGATAAACAATGGAATGTCAGACTAAATGGAGGAATAGGTTTAACAACCGAAATTTTTCAAATAGATGGAGATTCAATAGTAGATTCAAAATCATACAATAAAATTTGGTTATCATACGACTCCTTAACAACTGTGAGTTTTCAAGGACTGCTTAGAGAAGAATCAAATATTGTTTATTACATCCCACCTGATTTCAGTGAAGGAATATTATATGACTTTAATTTAGAAATTGGAGATACTACTAGTGTAATTAACATATTTTGTGGCAGCGAGCTAATACCAATACATGTAATTGACATTGACACTGTTGAATACTTTGGTGAAAGTCGAAAAAGGTGGCTGATAGGTGAAAATGGAAATATAGAAGAGATTTGGGTTGAAGGAATAGGGAGTCTTAACGGACCTCTTTATACAAAATACTGGTACTGTATTGTTTGTCCAGTTTGGGAATTACTATGCTACCACAAAAACGACACATTGGAATACATCATGCCAGGAGAAACTGAATGTTATCAAAACACAGTAGGAATTGAAGAACTAACTAAAAAAGACAAAATCTTAATCAGACCGAACCCTGTTAAAAAAGGAAACTCAATTGAAATCGTAATGAGTTTTAAACCTGTCAATGTCGATATCATCAATTTCTCAGGAATTTTAATTCAGCGACTAACTTCAATACAAGACCAAATTATAAAAATTGAAACGAATGAACTAGAAAAAGGTTTATATATAATCAAAGTGACAAACCAAGAAAACAAAATTCAGACTTTGAAAATACTAATTGAATAAAATACTGCTTGTAACAACGGCGAATAGGCAATAGCGGGTTCAGTGCTTCGTGGACAACGCAGATTTCAATTGAAAGCCCTGACCTCCGGTCAGACCAATTCGACATGAAATCCGCTACTGCCCATCGCCCAAAACGTTAGCGGTCAGTTTGAAAAAAAGAAAAATGAAATATCTCTTTATAATAATTGTCATAATAGTTGCTTTTTGTTCTTGTGCCACAAAAACAAAGCATGAGAATGTTCTTGTATCAAGACTGCGCAGTTATGATAGCTCGGATGTAAAAATCCAAGAATTTTACCTGAGCGATGAAAAAAAGATTTGGGAGAAAAACTATTCATATAATGGCTGGCAAGTATTAGACTCAATTGTTTATGGTTCAACTGACACCATTGTTTATAAACCTG
>DATCTB010000294.1:0-5458 GCA_036568185.1 Bacteroidales bacterium
TGGAAAGATTTCATGATATCTGGCATTTACTAGTAAAAACAGATAATGTTCCCAACTTTTCGTTGCCTTTTTATCATTTAAAAAACGAAAAAGGTGTGTTTTGGGAATTGATTACTTTGCCCGGAAAAGAGATTCCTACCACCAAGAGCAAATCAATTAAAAGTTTCAGGGCGCTTACTGATACTGTTCTGGCTGCAAAGTTATCGGATGAATTGTTTTTCGCTTTTTCTGATCCGGTGCAACGTAAAATTATTAAATCAGCAATCCTTGAAAAGTTTTTTGGGGTTAGCCATCCAGTTCAGGAAAATGAGAAAATAAGATATTCGGCTTCAGTTAAAAAGGAAATTCTGTACGATCCTGAAGAAAACTATTCGAGAAAAGTTCTGAAACAAATTTCAGAAATACCTGCTGAGGTGCGTGAAGAGTTTATAATACTTCGTAGTTCGATTTTCAGAAAAGCCATTTTGGAAGTGTATAACAATCAGTGTTCGGTTAGCGGTTTAAAAGTCGAAGATGCCTATCGGAATTCGCTGGTGGATGCCTGTCATATTATGCCTTTTGCAGAATCATACAACGATTCAATCAAAAATGGTCTGGCTTTATCACCCACTTTTCATCGTGCTTTCGACAGGGGATTAATCGCCATTTCGGATAATTACAAAGTCCTCGTTCATCCAAAACTCAAAGATTACAACCCCAATTCAGGAATAAGGCAATACGAAAATCAAAATATTTATTTGCCTACCGGTGAAAAATTCTATCCCTCATTGTATAGCCTACATAAGCACCGTAAAAAATTCGGATATAATTAATATTTTTTTCTCATTAACCCACGCTCCCCTCATCCCCAAGCTCCCGCACGATTCCATCGTGTGGTTTTGCATTTTAAATATACGCAATCCGCAATCCTTTTTAGATTCATTTTAAATTTCAAAACCCTATTGCACGGTTAAAAAAGCCATTTTAAATTTGCGTCAATTATTAACCACAGTTCTTTATTTCATGGCCCAAAAACAATACCTTTTTTAACCTGCTACCCCTTGTTTTTTTGTTTGCGAGTGTACTATTTTGCTTTGGCACAGCGAATGTTTTGTGATTTTTTACTGAGCGAGTGCTCGTTCAGGGTAGAAATCATGTACAATTGCTCAAACGAGTGCTCGCCCAGGGTAGAAACCATGTACAATTGTTCAAACGAGTGCTCGTTCAGGGTAGAAACCGTGTACAATTGTTCAAACGAATACTCGTTCGGGGTAGAAACCGGGGATTATTGTTCGAACGAGGCCTCGTTCTTAAAAAAAACCGAAAATCTTGTTATATTTTTTAATTATTAACCTTTAAAATTTTTTTATTTATGGAAATTAATGCCCTTAGTTTAAACAGGCTCCGCAACGAGGAGCACTACGATTTTGGTGGTGAACTTGTTGGTTTAATGGAAGTCTACTCGCCTGCAACACTCAGCATCGAAGCGCTCTGGCCCACTTTTGTAGCAGCACATGCAAAAGAAAATAGCGCACTTGAGGTGATACGCAAAAGTGCGCTCACCGGCACAATTGCTGAACTTGACCAGGCCCGCGATACTACTTTTCGCGGATTGAGTGATTTGGCCAAGGCCAATTGCAACCATTTTGATGTAGCGAAAAGAGAAAAAGCATTGCGCCTTGAAGTGGTTTTCGGCCATTATGGTAACCTGTCGGTATTGCCTTACGGCGAAGAAACTGCATCGATTGAAAACCTGTGCGAAGAGCTGGAAAGCAACTATGCTGATGAACTGGCTACCTTCGGGCTTACTGAATGGGTAACTGAGCTGAAAGCTAAAAACTTAGATTTTAAAGACATAAGGGCAAACCGCTTTACTGAATCGGCCAACAAAAATGACGACAATATGAAAGAGGTGCGCCTTGAAGCTGATGCTGCTTACAAAGCGATTGTAAACCGCATTAATGCAGGTATTGTATTTAATGGGCCTGCAGCTTACGAAGCTTTTGTAAACGAATTGAACCAACGCATTGAAAGCTACAAAATAGTGCTGGCGCAACGCCGTGGCCGCACTGCCGGTGGCGAAACTGCCGATGCAGGCGAAAGTAATGAGGGGACTGGTGTTGATGTAACACCAAACACGCTTCCGTAAGGATATTTTGAGTTTTAACCTGGTTGTTTTCGCATGACCGGGTTAGAATTAAGTTAATATTTGTGAAGGCAGTCGAAAGGCTGCCTTTTTTTCTATGTAAAACCATAACCTAGAAAGGGCCAGTACCTGCTAAGTATTCAAACTTCCTAAAGACTCTCTATATCCTAAAAAAAAATTAGATGAGTTTGCTCTTCGCTTCAATCAATATTTGTAATTAATTGAATAAACTATTATATTTGACAAATAAATACTAATAAATACTAATCACTATGGAAAAAAAACTACACAAAACAAAAGCAAAAGATGATGTGACAGTAATCGTGCACAGAGGAGCACAAGAAGAGATTATTTCAATAGAGGTTGCTGATGAAGCACCTACTCACGAGAAAGACGAAAGGGAAAAGCCAAGTGCGGCACGCAGTAGTTCTGCATGTGTTCCTAAAATGAGGTACGTTTCAAGAGGAGTAACATACAATTGTACTCTAAGCAGCCACTATCACAGCGGTTCAAATTCGCATTGCGTTTATCGATGTACAAAGGCTTGATGGACCAGATAGTTACAAGAAAACCCCTTTCATTGCTTGAAAGGGTTTTTTTTTGAGTACCAAATACCCTGCTTGACGTAGTTTGTAACTGCGCTGCAAAATATTTTCAATTAAAGAATCGAAAATGACACAAGAAATATATCAGAAATCAATAAAATTTGCAGGAGAGAAACATAATAACCAAAAAGTTCCCGGTACAAATTCGAATTATTTAATGCATCTTTCAAATGTGGCCATGGAAATAATGATGGCTTACAACACCAGAAATGATTTTGATATTGATTACGCATTACAAATGGCTCTTCTTCACGACACGATTGAAGATACCGATACAGACTTTAAGGAGTTGGAAGAAGTATTTGGAGAAAAAGTAGCTTTAGGCGTTTTGGCACTAACAAAAAATATGAAACTATCTACCAAAAGTGAGCAAATGATTGATAGTTTAAATCGAGTCAACGCGCTGGAGAAAGAAGTTGGAATGGTAAAATTGGCAGACAGAATTTCTAACCTGGAGGAACCACCAAGCCATTGGAGCAAGGATAAAATATCGAATTACCTGAATGAAGCAAAATTGATTGATAAAATGCTTGATAATAAAAATGCTTATCTCAACAAAAGGTTACGGAGTAAAATAAATGAGTATAAAAAATATATTGAATAAATTACTCCCCGACCACCCATTCCGCTGCCCTGCAGCTTTTTTCTATTGTATGAGTTGTTACAAATCTTTCTCCTCTCTGAGGCTTTGTTGGAAAATTTCTCTCCGCTCTTCGCTCTCCGCCCTTCGCTCTCCGCCGACCAAAAAAAAACTGGATTCCCGCCTTCGCGGGAAAGGTGTGTGGTAAATGAAAGCTCAAGCTTTTTAAGCCATTTCGCTCTTCGCTCTCTGCCCTTTGCCCTCTGCCCTTTGCCCTCAGCCCTCCGCCCTTAATTTTCAAATCGCCTCATTTTCAAATTTTCAAATTGAATATTTCTTCTTAATTTCCCCCGTCCAATTCCAAAACCAAAACAATGAAAAAAACGGCCTTTCTTTTCCTGATTTTAATCAGCTTATTGAGTGCTTGCGATAAAAAAACTGAACTCCGCGAAGCAGATTATGTTGACCCATTTATAGGAACCGGGGGCCATGGCCATACCTTTCCGGGTGCTACCGTTCCTTTCGGGATGGTGCAACTCAGCCCCGACACACGCAAAGACACCTGGGATGGCTGCTCGGGTTATCATTATTCTGACAGCACCATACTTGGTTTCAGCCACACCCACCTAAGCGGAACGGGCATTGGCGATTATGGCGACATCAGGTTTATGCCAACGGTTGGCAAGTTGATAACCAATGTTGGCAGCCCGGGGAAAAAAGGCTACGCTTCTTTTTTTTCGCACGATAGGGAAAAAGCTGAAGTCGGTTATTATGCCGTTTACCTCGAAAGCTATGATATTTATGTTGCACTTACAGCTACCGAAAGGGCAGGCTTTCACCATTACCGTTTCCCAAAAACCGACAGCGCCCATATTGTGATTGATTTGCTGCAAAGTGTGATAACGGAAACGATATTGGAATCGGAAGTTAACATCCTCAGCGACCATGAAATTGCAGGCTTTCGCCGGACTGATGGCTGGTCGGATAACCAGTATGTATATTTCTATGCTGAATTTTCAAAACCATTTGAAAGCTTTGGCGTTGTGGACGACAGGCTGCAGGTGAAAGGTAAGAATTCCTTAACAGGAACCAAATTGCAGGCATTTGTCAATTTCTCTACCAAAGCCGGTGAAGATGTGTTTGTGAAGGTGGGCATTTCGGCAGTGGATGTTGAAGGGGCAAAGAATAATTTGAAAACGGAAATTCCAGGGTGGAACTTTGACAGCACCCGCTATGAAGCAAAGCAGAAATGGCAGAAACAACTGGAAAAAATACAGGTGAAGGGCGGAACAATGGAACAAAAGCGGACTTTCTACACGGCCCTGTATCACACCATGATTGCACCTAACCTCTATTCAGATGCCGATCACCGTTACCGCGGGCATGATATGCAGATACACAGTGATTCTTCCTTCAATATGTACACGGTCTTTTCGCTGTGGGATACTTTCCGCACCTTGCATCCTTTGTTCACCATTATTGAGCGCGAACGCAGCGTTGATTTGATTAATGCCATGCTCGATATGTATAAACACGACGGGCTGCTGCCTGTTTGGGAGCTGGCTGCAAATGAAACCAATTGCATGATAGGTTATCACGCGGTTCCTGTAATTGTTGATGCCTACCGGAAAGGTATCCGGGGCTTTGATGCCCATCTTGCCCTCGAAGCCATGAAAGCTTCGGCCAATGCCAATCAATTTGGCCTGGAAGAATACCGTAATAAAGGCTATATTCCTGCCGACAGGGAAGGCGAATCTATTTCCCGAACCCTTGAATATGCTTACGATGACTGGTGTATTGCTGAAATGGCCCGAATGCTTGGTGATGAGGATACCTACCGGGAATTTACAGAGCGGGCGCAGTATTTCAAGAATTTGTATGACAAGGAAAGTGGTTTTTTCCGTGGAAAAAGCAACGGAAGTTTTGTAGAACCTTTCGACCCGACGCAAGTCAACTTTATGCTGACCGAGGCCAATACCTGGCAGTATAATTTCTTCGTTCCGCAGGACATTAATACCCATATTGAAATGCTGGGAGGAGATGAAGCCTATGCTAAAAAGCTTGACGAGTTGTTTACCACCAATGCCGAACTTACCGGCAGGGTGCAATCGGACATTACCGGGCTTATCGGGCAATACGCGCACGGCA
>DATCTB010000295.1:0-2155 GCA_036568185.1 Bacteroidales bacterium
CAACGAAAAGATTTGAGTGAAGAAATTCTTCAAAAAAATATGGCTATCCTCCCTGTCTCCGAAAAACCTCTCAAAACTTTGACTAGCGAAAACTTTCCGGTTGTTTCGAATACAATATCTTCTCAGGTTGAATTATTCAAATTGAATAGAAAAGAACTCGGCCTCTCTTCACCGAAAGGCAATATTTCTCAAATTCCTTTCAAAGAAATTAGTTTTAATAAATTAAGCAAGGCTGAAAAACCAATCATCAAACTTTCCTACCGGGATAAAAACTTTGAAAAACTGCAACTTTTCGCGTCAGCAGAATTTTCTGTCATTTCTTCAAAAATAAAACCGGGCGGAATTTGGATTGATGCTGGCGATGAAGTTAATCAGGAAAAATCAGTTGAATTGTCGCTTGGGATATTGCAGGCAATGGGCTTGAGGTTTTCAAAAACTGAGTTTATCGCCTGTCCTTCCTGTGGGAGGACTCAATTTAACCTGATGGCCGAACTGGAAAAAGTGAAAAGCCAAACTTCACATTTGAAAGGCCTGAAAATAGCTGTGATGGGCTGCATCGTCAATGGCCCGGGCGAAATGGTTGATGCCGATTATGGCTATGTTGGCGCCGGCCCGGGAAAAGTTACTTTATACAAAGGCAAAGAAGCTGTTTTGAGAAATGTTGAGGAAGAAAAAGCTGTTGATTTGTTGATTGAACTGATAAAAAAGGGTGGAGATTGGAGGCCTGAAGGAATTATTGAATTGCAGAATTAAAGAATAGTTGAATTAATAAAAATAGCAATTGAACCATTAGCATATTAGCACATCAGCATATTATCTAATCACCACCACATTCCCCGTCGCAACCTGTTGTTTTGAATAATCAGGATAAGCAGTAAAAACAATTTTATAAACATAACTACCCTGCTCCACCGGGTTTCCCTGGTAGGTGCCGTCCCAGCCCTGGGAGATGTTAGAAGTTTCGAAGATGAGCTGCCCCCAGCGGTTGAAGATGGAGAGTTGGTAGGTTTTTACAAAATCATATTTTTCAACGGGTTTGAATTCATCGTTCAGGCCATCGCCATCGGGCGTGAAGGCGTTTGGAAGGTAGAAAGCGGTTTGCAAATCCACTTCAAACAATACTCTCACCGAGTCGCTTGACTGGCAGCTTTGTTTTGTGGTAACAAATACTGAATACAATCCTTCATCGTTGATTGTAATGCTTTCGGTGGTTTCATTTGTATTCCAGAGGTAGCTTTCATATCCGCTTCCGGCTTCAAGCACAAAACCTGCCTGTGCAAAAATGGTGTCCTGCCCGGCAAAGGCAATTTGTGGGTTTTCGTTGACAATGAGGTTCACGGTTTTGCTTTCCATGCAATCAATTGTGTCGGTAACGGTGAAAGTGTAAATGCCTGCCTGTTGTTGGGTGATGTTCGAGAAACCAACGACTTCGTTAGTGCTATAAAAATTGTTAGGCCCTGTCCATTCAAATGTGTATTCGCCTGAGCCACCTGATATGAAAGGAAATGCTGTGTAAGTGTCACCTTCGCAAAGCTTCTTTTGGCTTTCCAAAAATATGCTTGGCCGGGTATAAACCCGCATGCTTCCAAAATGATATTCTGTGTTGATTAAATCCATTTGTTGGTTGTAAAAAGCACTTTCGCCGGGTGCTGCTGCCCAGTCTATGCCCGAGATGCCTTGCTTTTTCGCGCCGAACACCAGTTCAATTATCAAAGCATTTTCTTCAAGAGTAATGGCTGTTTCGCCCTGCCAGCTTACAATTACTTCGTTGGTACCGGGAACGATGCTGGCTTGCAGGTTGGCTTCCAGCGCGGGATTGACGTTGATATAACCATCGCAGTTGAGGATGGTGGTGTCGTAGGTTAGTTTTACATAGAATTTAAAAATATCTTTAAAATTGTTCACTTTCAAGGGAACCACGGCAGCATCGCCAATGCAGGTATTCCCGTTTCCGGCAATGGCTTCAATCAGTTGGGTGATGCTGCGGGTGAGCACTACCGTAAATGCAGTATCGCAGCCAAAATCGTCTTTTACAACGCAGGAATAAGTTCCTGCTGAGAGGTTTTGAAACAGGCCGTTTCCTGTTTGAAAACTTGTTCCGTTATCAATTGAATAATGCACTTGTCCTGAATTCGCGTTAGCTGCAATATCAATT
>DATCTB010000296.1:0-2050 GCA_036568185.1 Bacteroidales bacterium
CAGAAAAATCTATTTTGCTTCCAAACGAGCCGGTGGAAAAGGCGGTTCAGATATTTGGATGACGGTGAGGCTGGCTTCTGGAAAGTGGAGCAGGCCGATTAATTTAGGCGACAGCATTAACACGCCCGGCGACGAGATGGCACCTGTCATCCATGCTGATGGGCAAACTTTGTATTTTTCTTCTAATGGCCACCTTGGGCTTGGCGGTTATGATTTGTTTGTTTCCAAACAAGACAGGGCAGGAAGGTGGAAAAAGGCTGAAAACCTGGGTTACCCTATCAATTCAAATGCTGATGATATAAATGTTTTTTTAAGCATTGACGGACAAACCGGATGGATTTCAAGCAATAGAAAAGGAGGGAAGGGAGGCTTTGATATCTATTCTTTTCCAACTTACAAAGCCATGCAACCACAAGCTGTTTTTTATGTAAAAGGTATTGTTTCTGATTTGGAAACAGGAAAAAAACTGGCTGCCAAAGTGGAGATTTCAAACCTGCTTACCGGTATGCTTGAAGATTCAGTCAGTTCCGACCCCGTTAATGGAGAATTCCTACTGATTCTTCATCCGGGAACAGATTACGCTTTCAATATCAGCAAGAAAGGCTATTTGTTTTATTCTGAAAATTTTAATTTGAATGCAACAACGAGCGAAAATTCCGTTTCCAAAGAATTTAAACTTTCGCCAATTCAGTCAGGCAATTCCCTCGTTTTAAATAATATATTTTTCGATTTCAACAGTTCTGTTCTAAAACCTTCTTCCTACAATGAATTAAACAAATTGGCGGAAATGTTGCTGGCAAACAAGGATTTGAAAATAATAATTGAAGGCCATACCGACAACATTGGCAGCGAGGAATACAACAAACAACTGTCTGCCGAACGTGCTAAATCAGTTTATGAATACCTCGTTTCAAACGGAATAGAAGCTTCCAGAATGAAATACGAAGGTTTTGGCGCTACAATGCCTGTTGACACAAATGAAACGGAAAAGGGCAGGACTAAAAACCGGAGGACGGAGGTTGTTGTGCTTTAGTGGTTAGCAATTCCCTCAATGAAACCTTTTTTTTAATCTTTTTAATTAATTATCAACTAAAACTAAAGGGCGAACTAGCGCAAGCTGTGCAAGCTTGCTACAAGTTATTGGGAGATATTTCGCAACTTGTAACTTGAAACCTGAAACTTTTCGTGTTAACACATCTTATTCTATCTTTGCTGCCGTTTCGGATAACTCACTTTTATGAAAGTACTAAAATTTGGCGGCACCTCAGTAGGCTCGGCTGAGCGAATGAAAAAACTGGTTGAAATTATTCAGCTTGGTGAACAGAAATTGGTTGTGTTGTCGGCTATGAGCGGCACTACCGACCGTTTGGTGGAGATAAATGAAGCTGCCAAAAACGGCAAAACTGAAGAAGCCAGGAAATTAATCAGCCAACTGGAAGAAAGGCATTTGCAGACGGTGAATGAATTATATGAAGACAAGTATACAATCACCTTAGCAAAGCATTTTATTTCTGAGATAATTGAATTACTTCAGTCAGAAATAAGCAGTTACAAGCCATCAGTTTCTGAAAAAATCATCCTGGCACAGGGCGAAATCCTTTCAACTACATTGTTTCAATTCTTGCTGGAAGAAAGAAAAATCAATTCCTGCCTGCTTTCTGCTTTGGATTTCATGAAAATTGATAACAATGCAGAGCCTGAAAATGACTTTATCAGAAAGAATCTTACTGAATTGCTGGAAAAGAAGAAAGGCTTCCAAATTTATATAACACAAGGATTTATTTGCACTAACGATAAAAACGAAATTGATAACCTGGGCAGGGGTGGAAGCGATTATACTGCTTCTTTAATTGGCGGTGCATTGGTTTCGGAAGAAATCCAAATCTGGACCGACATTGATGGAATGCACAACAACGACCCACGGATAATTGAAAACACGCAGCCAATAAGGTACTTGTCATATGACGAAGCAGCTGAGCTAGCTTATTTTGGAGCGAAAATTCTCCACCCTTCAACAGTTCGTCCTGCTAAACTTGCAAAAGTACCGGTT
>DATCTB010000297.1:0-15354 GCA_036568185.1 Bacteroidales bacterium
ATTGAACTTTTTTCAGAAATAGGTTTGATGAAAGGCTGAATTTTATATTTTTGCAGCCTTAAAAATGGCGAGGTAGCTCAGTCGGTTAGAGCGTCGGATTCATAACCCGGAGGTCCCGAGTTCAATTCTCGGTCTCGCTACTCGAAAAGCCCTGATTTTTTCAGGGCTTTTTTATTTAGTGACATTAGCGTTGGCTAGTTTTATATAAACTATTATAAGGAAACTTTAACCCGCTTTTATGAATTAATTAATAATGGAGCCGAGAGGCTCCTTTTATTTTGTGCTGCCCGTCAAACAAGGATTATTGTGTTAATTAATTGTTAAAGTTTTTTTTCATGTAAAAGTAAATTGTTGTTGAATTAGATTTGTTTAGAATTATTCCAAATAAACATTTTACTAACCAAAACAATCTATTATGAAACAAAATCACACTATGAATTTATTGAAATTATTTATTATTTTAATATTCTTCATGCCGCTGCTTGTTAATGCTCAGGCAATTAAAGACTCAATTCGAAAGAATTATACATTACAAGATTATGAAAATTTCCTGCAAAAGGAATTACGGGGCGAGATTCCAGATGGAAAAGGAATAGTACCATCAATGCGTTCTGCAAATGATGTGTTGGTAAACAACAACACCGGGGCAACTGGTACCGCATCATTTACGCAAAGTGAAACATCTATCCTGGCATACGGAAGCAACGTTTTGGTTGGTTTCAATGATGCCGGTTCATATTCAGGAGGAGCCAATAAGTTTACAGGCTATTCTTATTCCACTGATGGCGGAGCTACTTTTACAGATGGCGGTACTTTACCCACCAATCCAGGAGGTGATGCAGGGGACCCGGTTTTTGCACGCGACGAAACTACCGGTAGAATTTACTTTACTACATTAGGATTTACTGATGGAATTATCAAGGTTTTTCTTTCGGATGATGATGGCGTTACCTGGTCTGCACCTGTTAGCGGAACACCAGGCGGCTCTACTGAAGACAAACAATGGGTAGCTGTGGATAATTTTGCCGGGGCTGGCAACGGCAATGTTTACTTAATTTCGAGGAGTTTTGGGGCACCAAATGGGATTTATTTGTACCGATCTACTGATAATGGAGCAACTTTTGGCCCAAATGGCGGTGTGCAAATTGTTTCTACTATGCAAGGAGCATATGTGGTTGTGGGTCCTGATCATACTGTTTATGCTTTCTGGTGGAATGGAGCCTCTATTAAAATGCGCAAATCTACCGATCAAGGTGTAACCTTCGACGCGGCAGTAGATGTTGCCACCGGTTTAACCGGCCCTCAAACAAATGGTGGTTTATCTTTAACTGGCCTCAGGCAAGGAACAGCCACATATTCAGGTTTTAGAAGCAACTCGTTTCCTCATGTTGCAGTTAACCCGGTAAGTGGGCATCTTTATGTTACCTTTAACGACAACCCGGCCGGAGTTGATAAAGGCGATATTTTTATGGTTATGTCAACCGATGGAGGGGCTACATGGAGTGCACGAACTCAGATAAATGATGATGCAACCACCACTGACCAATGGCAACCAACTATTGCTGTTACAACTACCGGGAATGAACTTGGTGTTTTTTATTACAGCCGTGAAGATGACGCTACAAATAATAATTTGATAACTTTCAATGGAAGGACAGCAACTATTTCCGGGTCAACTGTAACTTTTACCCCAAGTTTTGTAATAAGCGATATACAGTCTCTTCCGGAATTTGGGCGTGATGGTGTTGTCAATGCAACCTATATGGGCGACTATAATTCTGCCAGTGCTACTGCAACAGATTTTCATGTGGTTTGGTCAGACAACCGCGATAATCTTTCAGGCGGAGGAAATAGAAAAGATCCAAACGTTTATTACAAAAGTATTCCGGCAGGTCTGCTGGCAGGCGCTAATATTAGTGTTGCTCCCGTTGCTTATGATTTTGGATTTGTTGAAATAAATCAATCGGCTGGTCCGATTCAAATTACAATTACAAATGTTGGTGATGCCGATCTCACTGTAAGTGATATCAGTAACCCTGACCCTGATTTTTCAATTTCAGCACCATCACTTCCTGCAGTTATCCCATCACTTGGCTCGGTAACTATAGAAGTTTCATTTGCACCTTCGAGCGAAGGATTACAAACATCAAGTTTTGATATTACAAGCGATGCGCTGAATAACCCTACGGTAACTGTTGACTTGGCCGGAACAGGAATGGAAACACCTGCAAACGATGCGTGCGATGATGCCATTGCAATTGATTGTGGAACCTCAATTGACGGTTACACAATACTTGCAACTATTGACAATGTAGTTACTTGCGGAGGAGTTTCAAATACTGGGCCTGGAGTATGGTATTCAATAGTAGGCAACGGTTATCCTTTGACTCTTTCCACTTGCACAGCAGCAAGCTTTGATACCAAAATATCGGTATTTTCGGGAGCTTGTGATGCTTTGGTGTGTGAAGGTGGAAATGATAATTCTTGTGGTTCAAGTGCAGCACTTACTTTTGCAACTACTGTTGGAACTACTTATTATGTACTGGTACATGGAGCAGGAACTAGCACTGGAACCTTTACACTAACGGCTTTATGTTCAAGTGAGATAGATGTAGCGCCAACCCAATTGACCTTCAACGTGCCACTTAACGGCACTGCATCGGATCTATTGACTATTTCAAATGCTTCAGGATCACATGACTTGAACTGGACTATGATTGGATCAGAAGAAGCCCTTTCTCCTTTTATGCATGGATTTTCTACAAATAATCAATTTGCTGAAAATGGGACCTTTATGTATAAGGTAACCAATAGAACCATTTTTTCGCTAATGTCAGATAATTTGCCTGCTGATTTATTGCATAATCTTGATCAATTGAAAAATGAATCTGTTATGGATAAAAAATCTTTCACCAGCAGCGTAACAAATTTAATTGGTGAAGAAAATTCTCGTCAGTACATGGCTACAATTCTTGATAAATCAAAGCAAATTGAAGAAGAAAGTAAAAAGCTTCCTCAGGATATTTATTTAGAGGATGAAAGTACAAGTGAGGTTATGAGTATCACAGGATCTGGTGGCCCTGACGGCGGCAATTATGTTTGGATTGATAGCGATGAACCTGGTGGCCCAATATTTAACTGGACCGATATTACAGGAACAGGTACTTCTGTTGCTCTAGGTGATGATGCCTCTGTTTTGGTTACACTTCCATTTAATTTTGAATATTATGGGGAAACTAAAACAGAAGTTAGAATATCTTCGAACGGATATTTAACTTTTGGAACATATGGCTCGTATTTTTCTAATGCAAGTATTCCAAATGCTGCTAATCCCAATGACATCATCTGTCCATTTTGGGATGATCTGTCGCCAAACGTAGGTGGTACGGTACATTATCTTTCTACATCTTCTCAATTTATTGTACAATATACAAATATACCACGTTGGAACGATGGCTCATCTTTGATGACCTTCCAGGTTATCCTCAATGATGATGGATCTATATTGTATCAATATTATTCAATGGTGGGTTTACTTCACTACGCTACAATAGGAATTGAGAATGCTACAGGAGATGATGGATTACAAGTAGCCTATAATAATGGAGTTTATATCCACGACAATCTTGCTGTACTTTTCTCATTACCAGCACCTTGTCCATGGATTACTTCGGTTGCTCCAACTTCAGGAACTGTTTCTGGTGGCGGATCACAGCAAGTAACTGTGGATGTTGATGCTACTGGGCTTAGACTTGGTACCTATGAATGCCATTTAACAATTTATAGCAATGCTGCTAATTCAGGTAAGATTGATATTCCGGTAACTTTAAATGTAGTGGAACCTTGTGAAGCCCCAACAGTTACAACCAAAAATACCACAGTTGAGTTGGATGCAGATGGAAACGCTTCAATAGTTGCCCTTGACATATTGGAGCCAACCACATTCTCTGATTTAACTTCAACTGCCAATTGGCTTGGCTACGTTGGTGTTTTTGAAGATGGAGTGTTTGTTGCGGGTGACGTTACTGCTATAGGTGATGTAAAATCAACCATTGATGCCGGAGCCGATGAAATAACCTTGCAGCCAAACTTCAATCCGTTTTATCCCGATAACTTTGAAAACTCGGTATTGCAGGGAAGTACCTATATCGAAGATTTTGGAACCCTGGCAGGTGGAGCCTCGTTTAGCTTTACCGGATCTGTTGCCAGTAGCACGTTGGATCCAATGTATGAGGGTTTCGCTTTTATAAGAATTTTTGACGTTGCATTTAATCTTCTTGAGGAAATCGATGACCCATTAATTGAAGGCAATGATTTCACGGTTCAGTACAACAATACGCAGCCTGGCGCTTATATTTTCCAATATGGATTTACTGTAGAAGGGCCCTCCGGTGCTGATGGAGATGAAGCTTCCCTGGGAAATGCCGTTGTTCAGGGCATGACCCTAAACATAGCACCCTATAGTTCTTGTGGTTTGGTAAGTGTTGAAATAAGCCAGTCAGAATTTGATTGCAGTAATTTAGGTCCGAATGATGTGACTGTAACAGCTACAGATATTAATGGCGAAGTTTCAACAGGTACAGCTACAGTGACGGTAGAAGATAACGAAGCACCTGTTCTTACTGTAACTTCAACACCTATAACTCTTTGGCCACCTAACCACAAATATGAGACGATTGACATGAGCCAGCTGTTTGTTTCGGTTGAAGACAATTGTGGAGACCTTTCAATGGTTGATGTTTACATTACAAGTGTTAGCAGCGACGAAGCAGAAGATGCACCTGGTAATGGCGATGGCAAAACAGTAAATGATATTGTCATCAATTCTGATTGTAATTCAGTTGACCTGAGAAAAGAACGAAGCGGGAACGGAAACGGACGCGTTTACACAATTTATCTTGCTGTAGATGATGGAAATGGAAATACGGGCACAGCCAGTTGCCAGGTTCATGTTCCCCACAATAACGGAGGAACGGCTGTTGACGATGGCATGGCTTACGAAGTGGCGTGTGGCGAAAAGTCATCGCTTATTTCTGTTGTAGGTAGTGATGTTGAATTAAAGAACTATCCCAACCCCTTTAAGGGAACAACCACCATTCAGTTTACATTGGAAAACACCAGTAACACTAAACTGACAGTATATAATTCCTTAGGTGTTGAGGTAGCTAGATTATTTAATGGCACAGCCGAAGGCAAGCAAGTTTACCAGCTTGAATTCAATTCAATTGATTTACCTTCAGGCATTTATTTCTATCACCTACAAACAAGTGATGGAGTGAATACTGTGAAGAAGATGCAACTGATTAAGTAAACTAATATTTCTAACAACTAAAAAAGAGGCTGTCTCAAAAAGACAGTCTCTTTTTTTTCCAATTCAAACAAGAAATCAAAGTGCTTCCAAAATCTATAAAAGGTAATTTTTTTAAGCACATTTTACTACTTTTTTAAGGATAGAAAGAAATGTTTTTTTCTGGAATATTGTGGATCAAATGATTAAACTTCTCATTTTATCAACAAAAGCTATTGTTATACAATCTTGGTTTTAGGATAGCTATTAAATTAGTTGTTCACATTAATATAAATTTTCGATATAAATAAAACTAGGCACGAGTTGACTTTTTCGAAATTCATTTTTCAAAAAAGTAATCAGGTTTAAGCTTTTTAATAATACTTTGTAAGGTCAAGTAACTTAATGTGTTAATTTTTTGTTAATTATTTGTTTCTATGTTAAAGCTATTCAATGGCGACATATATTTGTTTAGAATAATTATAAATAAGGCGTCACTCAACAACTGGCAATTAACTAATTCTATTCACCAAAAAACAGTTTAAACTATGAGAAAAGATTACTTATTGATGAGTATGCTCATTTGCGTATTCATGATTATTGGTTTTGCGAGTGATGCGCAGGAATCAAAGATTTACAAGGCGAATAAAACTATTCGACCTACTCACTCGGATGTTTCGCAGCCGATTAGAGACATTCAAATCTTCGAAAAACAAAAAACAATTGTTGATTCGAAAGAAATTAAAAACAAACTGAATTTTAGAGAAGCTGCTAACAATGATGCTTCATATATTGGAACAGACCCTGTAGTTCAGAACTATACGAGTGGTTCCCGAAGTGGTAGCCCCGAGGTAGTTCAGGATTTTAATGGAGGAACTAATGCAGAAAATGTTTCAGTTTGGGGAAGCCGTGTGGCTCCGCCTGATACACAAGGAGATGTTGGCCCTGACAACTATGTTCAAATGACCAATTTAATTACTAAAATCTTTGATAAGGATGGAAACCTACTATTGGGTCCTATTAAAAACAGCACTTTTTGGCAAGGGTTTATTTACGATGGTATCGATTTTGGCACATTTAATAATGGTGATCCGGTGGTTCTTTATGACGAATACGAAGATAGGTGGATAGTTAGCCAGTTTAAATCCAGCGCCCCATATTATCAACTTATTGCAATTTCAACATCGCCCGATCCAACAGGTACATATTATAGGTATGCCATATCATATACTGCATTACCTGATTATCCTAAACTTGGAATCTGGAATGACGGTTTTTATATAACTACTAATGATTTTGCAGGCGGATCAAACTTTGTTGGTTCCACAGTTGTTGGGTTCCCAAAAACGGGCATGTATGATGGCACCGGAGCTGAGGGTCTAGTGTTTTTCTTTCCTGAATCAGATAACCCGTTTTATGCAAGTTGGCTTCCGGCAGATGCTGATGGTCCAACACCACCTCCAACAAATGGTAAATATTATTGCCTTTCCTTAAGTTATGCTGTTGCAAATACGCTTGATTTGTTAACCATTACCCCTGACTGGACCACACCTGCAAATTCAACGGCAAGTATCAGTCATTTTACTGTAGCTTCCTTTTCGAATTCAGGAAGCATTACACAACCCAATGGTTCCACATTAGGAACATTGGCAGACAGGTTAATGTATCGTTTGCAATATAGAAACTTCGGAACTCATCAAAGCATGGTGGTCAATCATTCAGTTTCTGCAGCAGGTAAGTTTGGTGTAAGGTGGTATGAATTGCAAGAACCATCGAACAATAGTAACTGGAGTATATATCAGGAAGGTACTTTTAAACCTGCCGATGGCCAGAACCGTTGGATGGGTAGTATTGCCATGAATGGGAATGGGGATATCGCACTTGGTTATTCTGTTACCAGCTCAACACTTGCTCCTAGTATAAGATTTACTGGTCAGTCAGCTGGTGCTCCAAATGGTCTTGGAATTATGGATTTGCCAGAGACATCAATCCTGGAAGGAACTTTATCGCAAACTGGAGGAGGCAATCGCTGGGGTGACTATTCAATGATGTCAGTAGACCCGGACGGCGATACCAGTTTTTGGTTCACACAAGAGTATGTTGAAGACGGTGTTAACTGGGGAGGATGGGCTACCAGAATAGCTGAGTTTCATCTGAATGCGACTCCCCCCGCTGGTCCTGCTATGATCGAAGTTACACCCGCCTCCTTAACCTTTGATGTGCTGTCCGATGGAACAGATAATGCATTGATAAACATTGCTAATACTGCTCCTGCCGGGTCACAAGATCTTGTTTGGTCAGTTTCTCTTGTAGAGCCACCAATACCAAGCGCAGCATCAACAACCCGTGGAATACAAATTCCAGCTGCAAATCCCAGTAGTATTATGCGCAATGATAGTTATGAGGCAAGTGCCGGACCAGCCCCATTGGATGGTAAAGCAATAGCAGAACAGGAAGTTGTAAATCCAATGTTGAGTGCAACAAGTTCAATTATAGTTTATGGTGTTAAAAACAGCGCACCAGCAGCTTATGCTATGTTTGATGATACTGATCCTGGCACTGTTACTGATATCAGTCCCTGGGCAGGTACCAATTTTTCGAATGCAGCTGAGATAGATTTTACTGACGAAGATTATATGTATGAAGTGGACATGGACGGTGGATTTCGTAAGATTAATCTGTTGAATGGATTAGTAATTGAGTTAGGAAACGTTGGTATTTCTGCACTTGATATGGGCGTTGATTATACAACAGGAATTTATTATGTAATTGATGATGACAACCTTTATACCTTGGATGTTGATAATGCATCTGTAACCTTAGTTGGTAGTTTAGGTGCCGGTGCAAATAATTTGATGATCGGTATGACCTTTAACACCGATGGTGATCTGTATATGTATGATATAATTACGGATAATATGTGGTCATGTAATAAAGCAACCGGTGCATGTACTGTTATTGGATCCATTGGATTTGATGCAAACTTTGGCCAGAGCATGGCATGGGATGAAGTGAATGGACAGGCTGTTCTGTCAGCATTCAATCAAACTACATTTCAATGTGAATACCGTGTTGCAGACCTTACTACTGGTAACACTGCCTTTTTAGGTAAAATTGGACCACCAGCTGATCTTACTCAGTTTGCTGCAATTTGTATACCTGCTACTGTTACGCAGACTTGTCCATGGTTGTCTGTTGCTCCTGAATTTGGAACAACTGCTGCCGGATCAAGTGATGATATAACTGTTTCGGTTGATGCTGCAGGCCTTGCGCCCGGAACTTACGAATGTCAGTTGACTGTTTACAGCAATGCTTCTAATTTTACTGAAGTGGTTGTTCCTGTTACATTAAATGTAACTGAATCATCCTCAGCTATTGTACTGCCCTTCCTTGAAGACTGGGAGTCGAGCAATGGCAACACAACCGGAGATAACTCCATGTATTCAGGTACTGGCTACTCCTGGGCATTTGAAACAACCATACAGGACAAAGGAAGGGCGAACTGGGGAACCAATGCACATCAAGTCTATGCGGGTGCAGGAGCATTGACATTGGACAAGGATTTTCCAACATCAGCTTATGCCGTCAATTCAGCCATTATCACCATGGATATGTCGAACTACACTACTTCAACAGGGCTTGAACTGAGTTTCTGGTGGACAGACCACGGCGATGAAGAGCATGCGAATGACAAAGTATGGATACGTGGAAGCAATGCAGACGCATGGGTAGTTGCCTACGACATCAACCCAATGGCCTACAAAAACAACCAGTACAACTTCTCAGAAAGTTTGGATATTGATGCACTATTGGCTTCAGCCGGACAAACAGTAAGTGAAACTTTCCAGATGAAATTCGGACAAGAGGACAATGGCCCAATACCCAACGACGGTATCTCATTTGATGATATCAATGTCATTGAAATAGTTAATAATGCAGCAACCTTGCCCTTCATAGAAGATTGGGAAAGCTATTCAGATATTAACTATTTCATATCACCGTTTGTGGATGAACCGACGTATAGCTGGTCATTTGAAACAGACCTACCGGGAAAAGGTAAAGTAAGCTACGGAACGTTTGCCCACCAGTCGAATGGAGGAGCAGGTGCGATGACAATGGAGAAAGATTTTCCAACTACAGCATATGCTATCAATGCAACAATACTCACGATTAACCTTGTAAACTATGTTGCCTCTACCGATTTGGAATTGTCATTTTACTGGACAGACCATGGCGATGAAGAACATCCGAACGACAAAGTATGGATACGAGGAAGCGATAGTGACGACTGGGTGTTGGCCTTTGACATCAATCCCCAGGTTTTTGCCAATAATCAGTACCGTTCATCAGGAGCAATTGATATAGACCAGTTACTGGCCAACGCCATACCGTCACAAACCGTTAGTGAAACCTTCCAGGTAAAATTCGGTCAGGAAGATAACGGGCCAAGGCCAAACGATGGACTTTCATTTGATGATATCACCATCCAGGAAACAGTTGTACCACCAGTTCAATCACAATTACTTGGTGGTCTAGATGGCAACCATCAAAGCAAAGTATATGATTTGATGAACTACCCCAACCCATTCAAGGGAACAACCACTATTCAGTTTACATTGGAAAGTACCAATAAAACTAAACTGACAGTATATAATTCATTGGGTGTTGAGGTAGCTACATTATTTGATGGCACAGCCGAAGGCAAGCAAGTTTACCAGCTTGAATTCAATTCAATTGATTTACCTTCAGGCATTTATTTCTATCACCTGCAAACAAGTGATGGAGTGAATACTGTGAAGAAGATGCAACTGATTAAATAAACTACTTTTTACTAACCAAACTATAAAAAGGGAGCCGAAAGGTTCCCTTTTTTTCTTAAACAAAATCAATACCTTTGCCATTCATTTAAACAGAAAAAATGGCTTTTATTAATTCTTTTGAAAGAGAAGGGAATATGTTATTCAGGCACAGGGGGCAGATTCCTGTAGTGTTGTTTTTAATGGCTATTCCAGTAGTTTATTATACTAGCATAAGTTATCTTACCGATAAACTCCAAATGGTTTTAACCATACTGTCGATATTGCTTAGTTCCTTCGGTTTCGTTGTTAGGGCAATTGCCATTGCTACTACACCAAAAGGGACTTCGGGAAGAAATACCAAAGAAGGGCAAGTGGCTGAATCGTTGAATACAACCGGAATCTACTCGATGGTTAGGCACCCGCTGTATGTAGGCAATTATTTTATGTGGATTGGGATTGTGCTGTTTACCTTCAACTTTTGGTTTGTAATTGTTGTTACATTGTTGTTTTGGCTTTATTATGAGAGGATTATGTATGCGGAAGAAAGGTTTCTTGAGCGCAAATTTGGTGATGCCTACATGAGTTGGGCGAATGTTACCCCGGCTTTCATTCCCATGTTTGGAAAATATGTAAAAAATGTTGTTCCGTTTTCTTTTAAAAGTATTCTCAGGCGTGAATATTCAGGCGTTTTGGCAACTGTACTTGGTTTTGTTTTTATTGATGATTTGAGAAGTTATTTTACCACTGGTGAAATAGTCCTCAACACCCCCTGGCATATTGCACTTGTTGTTGCCATGGCTTTAGCATTTATTCTCAGGAGTTTAAAGCATTACACCTCCTTGCTTAACGAAGAAGGAAGGTCATAGTATTCTTGGAATGAAGAAAGCTACCATACACCTTGCCGCTTTCTTTTCCATGCTTTTTTGGGGCATTTCCTATATCTGGTCTAAAATTGTTTTCGAATACTACACACCGCTGACTACCATACTGTTCAGGCTTATCATTTCAATTTTAGTCCTTTATATTTTTATTCTTTTAAGTAAAAAGAAAGAGAAAATACACAAGCATGATTACTGGTTATTCATTGTTGGAGCGCTATTCAATCCCTTTCTTTATTTTGTCGGCGAAAGCTATGGTCTCGACAAGGTTTCTGCCACTATCAGCGCCTTTATAATTGCCACTATTCCTGTATTTACGCCATTTGTAGGCTATTTCTTGTTACGTGAAAGATTAAGCAAGTTGAACATTGCTGGGCTTATACTGTCATTCATCGGGGTGTTTTTTATTATTCTAAGGAAAAATCTTGAACTTGATGCTGAACCACAGGGTATTGCACTGCTATTTCTTGCTGTTTTGGCTGCAATTATTTATTCTGTTTTTCTAAAAAAATTATCCGCGAGATACAAACCAACCACCATCATTTTCTGGCAAAATTTGTTGGGGGCAATTTACTTCCTGCCTTTATTTTTATATTTCGATGCAGCCTCTTTTTTGGACGTTAAACCTAGTGTAGGTGCTATTTTCTCGTTATTGATGCTTGGAATATTTGCTTCTTCGGTGGCTTATGTTTTATATACTTTTGTAGTCAGCCAAATAGGAATTAGCAAAGCGAATCTATATACCAACCTTATTCCTGTTTTTGCAACAATTGTCGCTTTTTTCGTTTTGAACGAAGTAGCAACACCTCTAAAGATTATAGGAATGTTAATAATCGTTTCCGGCGTGGTTCTTTCGCAACTTGACTTTACAAATTATCTAAAAAGAAAACAGTAATTTTGTTTGAAGAATATGGATTGCCAGAGCCCTGAAGGGCAAAATATTTAACTAAATAACAAAATATTTTGTATTCTATATTCTTCATTCAAAATTCAAAAATAACCTATGAAAAAAATACTTGTTCTCGGTGCCGGATTGGTTGGAAAGCCAATCGCACTCGACCTTGCGCGCGACATGGATACAAAAGTTTCAGTTGCTGACATCAGTAAGGAAAGGCTGGAAAAAATTCAAAATCCTGATATTTTAAAAGTCCAGGCTGACCTAAGCGATAAAAAGGAACTGACAGCTTTGATAAGCGAATACGATTTAATTGTAAACGCTGTGCCGGGTTTCATGGGTTTTGAAACTCTGAAAACTTGCATTGAAGCCGGGAAAGATGCTGTGGATATTGCATTTTACCCTGAAGATGCCTTCTTACTTTCTGATTTGGCAAAGAAAAAAGGAGTAAGGGTAATTGTAGATATGGGCGTTGCCCCGGGTATGAGCAATTTGCTTGCAGGATATGCTGCTTCGTTGATGGAAAAGGTTGATTCTATTGATATTTTCGTTGGCGGGCTTCCGAAAAAAAGAACTTTGCCCTGGGAATACAAAGCGGTTTTTTCTCCATCCGATGTAATTGAAGAATACACCCGTGCTGCCCGCCTTGTGGAAAATGGGAAAATTGTTGAAAAACCGGCATTAACAGAAATCGAATTGCTTCAGTTTGATGAGGTTGGAACATTGGAAGCTTTTAATAGCGATGGGCTTCGTTCTCTTTTGTTCACTTTGAAAGCCGAGAAAATGCGCGAAAAAACCCTGCGTTACCCAGGCTATGCAGACAAAATTAAACTGCTTGCTGAAAATGGGTTTTTTAAAGAAGAAAAAATAAAAGTTGGCAACCAAATGGTCTCTCCGCTCCAATTGACCAGCCAACTGCTTTTTGAGCAATGGAAGCTGGCTCCCGGCGAGGTTGATTTAACCGTGATGCGAATTGAAGTTGAAGGAATTTCTGATGGAAAACAGAAGAAACATTCTTTTAATTTGTACGACGAATACGACCCTGTCTCAGGAGTTCATTCTATGGCGCGGACAACGGGCTATGCAGCATCAATGGCTGTTAGGTTGCTTTTCAGTGGAATTTATAAAGAAACCGGAATTACTGTGCCTGAATTTCTTGGTAAAAATGAAACCGTTGTCAATTTCATGCTGGATGGGTTAAAGGAAAGAAATGTTGTTTACAATGAAAAAATTGAGTATCCTGAAAGTGGAAAAACAGAGCTTAGAGAAAGGTCCCTCTTTTAATTTTTTCCATCAAAAATATTTCTTTAAAATTTGTGCTTAATATATTTTATGAATTTTTTAAACGGCTTGTAAATCAATTTGTTAATCTATTTTCATTTATTAAAAACCAATACCATTTAACATTGTGTTAGTAATTTTTAATTCCTCAGCAAATCGGGGAAATTAAAAATATAGTACCTTTAGTTTTTACTAAAAATCCAATTCATTGTTTTTCAGGCCTTAAAGTAAAATTCAATCGATTTAAATTTTATTATTTTTGCGGACACTCAAATAGACAAGTATGACATCAAACAATACCCAAATTACTGAAATTGACGGTAAGCAGTTGTACCAAAGTTTTATTTCAGGTGCACATCGGATTTTTGAAAATCAGAAATTGATTAATAAAATCAACGTTTTCCCAGTTGCTGACGCTGACACTGGCACAAACCTGGCTTCCACTATGCGTTCTATTATTGACATAGCAACGCCTAACAACAACCTGAAATTATCAGCAGTTTCCATAGCAGATGCTGCTTTGACAGGTGCGAGAGGGAATTCTGGAATTATTTTCGCTCAATTTCTTTATGGCTTCAGTAATGAATTAAAAGCAAAGGAAACAATTACTGTTGAGGATTTTGCCGAAAGCATGCGCAATGCAGTTAAATATGCTTATGAAGCCATAGCCAACCCAATTGAAGGAACTATTATTTCTGTTATTAAAGATTGGGCAGAACATCTTTACCAGATAAAAGACAGCATAAAGGACTTTATCCAGTTATTGATAAATGCGTTAATTAAAGCTACTGAATCGTTAATGGCAACCACTCAAAAAATGGAATTGTTGAGGGTGAATAAAGTTGTGGATGCCGGAGCAAAAGGTTTTGTTGTGTTCCTTGAAGGCATGCTTGAGTTTTTTAAGACCGGACAGGCTGTTTCACTTGAAGAGTTGAATAAGGACGAGGTAATTGAAGAAGAAGTTATCAGCCATGAAGTTTTGACATTTCGCTATTGCACCGAAGCTCTAATCACTGGAAAAGAATTGGATAAGTCTAAAATTCGTGATGAAATTTCTGGATACGGCGATTCACTTGTTGTTGCCGGTTCCCCTCAAAAACTCAGAATCCACATACATACAGACGAACCCTGGAATCTTTTTGTGAAGTTAGGTGAAATGGCTACTATCTCTGCTCAAAAGGTAGATGATATGGTGATGCAAAACGAAATTGCTTCAGCCCGAAAACACAATGTCGCCATTGTTACTGATTCAACCTGCGATTTACCACAGGAAATCATCGAGAAATACCAAATCCAGGTTGTGCCATTGAGCATTCATTTTGGTACAACTTTTTATCTCGACAGGATAACCATGCATCCTGAGCAGTTTTACAAAATGCTTGAAAACTCTCTTGTTTATCCTTCAACTGCACAGCCAGCATACAAAGAGTTCTACAACCGATATAATTATTTGTCAACACATTATAAAAACATACTAAGCATTCATATCAGCAATAAATTAAGCGGAACCTGGCAAAACAGTTTGAATGCCGCAAAGAAAGTTAGTGAAGAATCAGGAAAGTCAATTGAAGTTATCAACAGCAAAAGGGTAACGAATGCGCTTGGACTGATTGTATTGCGCGCTGCCCGTGCATTGGAAGAAGGTTCGTCAGCTAAAGAAATTTCTGATTCAGTTCCAAAATGGATTGAAAAGACAAATGTTATGGTCAGTGCTAGCTCGATGAAATACATGATTAAAAGTGGCAGGGTAAGCAAATCGAAAGGTGTTATTGGAAGCGTTCTCAATATTAAGCCAGTTGTCACTATGGACTCTGAAGGTAAAACTGCTGCTTTCGGAAAACCATTTACTTTCAAGCAAAGTATGAAAATGGTGATGAATGAGTTTAAAAAATTCATTGATGGGAAGAAATTGTGGGGCTATGCTATTTCTCACGCTGACAATCTTGAATCAGCCGATTGGTACGCGCAGGAATTGGAAAAAATTACGGGCATGAAACCTGAATTTATCCAGCACGCTTCGCCTGTATTGGTTACCAATGTTGGAACAGGGGTTGTTGCGGTTACCGTCATGCTCGATTAGGTTTTTATTTCTTTTTCTTTATTGATTCTAAATACTTCATTCGCCTAAACTGCGCGCTTGAATTTCCTAATTTTGCTTTATTCTAAAAGTAAAATTAAAATGATTTCAAAAAAGCTGACGCACCCCGAAAGCAT
>DATCTB010000298.1:0-2158 GCA_036568185.1 Bacteroidales bacterium
TTTGAGTAGCATCAACGGCATTGGAAACAATTTCCCTCAAGAAAATTTCATGGTCTGAATACAGGAATTTCTTGATTATCGGAAAAATGTTTTCGGTTTTAATGTCTATTGTTCCTCTTTGTGTAGCCATAATTTTTTTTATTTTTATTATTGGAAAAGGAATACTCAAAGGTTGTGCCATCGGCAGGAAGGTGACAAAATGTCTTTCTGGTGCAGTCATTAGTCATTGGATAATTAGTCATTCAGTAGTCATTCAGTGGGCATTCGATTGTCATTCAGTTGTTTTGGAAGGCTTTAGGCATTTAAGCTTTAGGCTATTAGTCAGAAATTTCTTCATTTTCAAATTCTATTTCGTAATTCGTCAATCGTAATTCGTCATTTTATTCAATCCGCAATCGAAAATCCGAATTCCGAAATTCTTCTTTATCTTCGTTCAAATTTATTTGTATGCTTGGAACCATCGTCAATGTAATAGCTGTTATTGCCGGAAGCCTGATTGGGCTGACACTTAACAGGAAACTACCCGAACGCTTTGTGCATATTTTTTTCCAGGTAGTTGGCTTGTTTACTATTTTTTTAGGTGTGATGATGGCTCTCGAAACCACACATGTACTGCTCATGATTATGGCTTTAATTCTTGGTGCTTTGGTTGGTGAAATGTTCAGGCTCGACAATTTGATGGAAAAATTTGCTTCTTTTTTAAAATCAAAATTAAATATTGGAAATGAAAAATTCACCGAAGGCTTGCTGACGGCTTTTTTGCTTTTCTGTATGGGCTCATTAACTATTTTAGGGGCAATCCAGGAAGGAATGGGAGGTAGTGCAAAATTGTTGCTAATCAAATCGTTGATGGACGGGGTTTCTTCCATCGCGCTGGCTTCCGGGCTTGGAATTGGGGTGTTGTTTTCTGCCATTCCATTATTAGTTTATCAAGGGGGAATTACCTTATTGGCTTCAGGTTTTGGTGAGTTTTTTCCTGAAATAATTATCACCGAAATGTCGGCTGTGGGCGGAATATTGTTGCTTGGTTTGGGAATTAATATTCTGGAAATAAAAAAAATCAATGTGATGAACATGTTGCCGGCACTGGTGATTATTGTGCTGTTGATGGTGTTGCTGCCAGATTTGAATTTTTAAATTATTATATAAGTTCAGTATTCCGCCTACCTTCCCGGCATTCATCGCGATTAAACTTCGCGTCAACCTTGAACTTTAGACTTTGAACTTTTCCCTCCTGTTATTTAGACTTAAAATATATTATTTAGGAAAGAAATTAATAATTGTGTCATTCAACGCAAAAAACAGATATTCAGTAAAATAGAATATTAAATAGGTTTCGTTTCAAAATTAGCTTTTGTAGAAATTTTCTTAAATTAGCCATCCGAAATTTAAATAACAAGGCTTATGTTTACAACAGATAAAGAACTCAAAATAGATTGGAAATCCCTTCCATTTGGTTATTATCCAACAGATTACAATGTTCGTTCAACTTACAAAGAAGGAGTATGGAGCGAACTGGAAGTTTCATCATCAGAATATATTCCAATACATATGGCGGCTACCGGGCTGCATTACGGTCAGGAAGCTTTTGAAGGAATGAAAGCCTACCGTGGTGTTGATGGCAAAGTACGTTTATTCAGGTGGCGCGAAAATGCAAGGCGTATGCAACGCTCGGCACAAGGAATTATGATGGCAGAAGTGCCTGAAGATATGTTCCTGCATGCAATTACCGAAGCTGTCAAACTGAATGCCAGGTTCATTCCTCCTCATGGAACAGGGGCAACTCTCTACATCAGGCCATTGCTTTTCGGAAGTGGCGCCCAGGTTGGAGTGAAACCGGCCAAAGAATATATGTTTGTTGTGTTTGTTACCCCGGTTGGGCCTTATTTTAAAGAAGGATTTAAACCTGTTTCTGTTGAAATTGTGCGTGATTACGACCGTGCAGCTCCACTTGGAACCGGCCATATAAAAGTAGGAGGGAACTATGCCTCCGGAATGAAAGCTGCCATTCGCGCACATGATGGCGGATTTGCTTCCGTTCTTTTTCTGGATTCTCTGGAAAAGAAATATATTGACGAAGCCGGCCCGGCCAATTTTTATGGTATTAAAGACAATACCTATATCACTCCTCAATCAAGAAGTATTTTGCCGTCAATTA
>DATCTB010000299.1:0-2393 GCA_036568185.1 Bacteroidales bacterium
ATGGTTTCTGGGCAATGAATAAAAGCGAAGAAATACCTGTTGAAGGGCTCTCGGTTAAATTCCTGATAAGAATGGAATATGTTACCAAAGAAACACTTAGCGGTGTTAAAGACGACATGACGCTGGAGGAAAAACAAGTGCTAATGGCTGATAACATCAAAGGCCTGGTTGACCAAGCAACAAAAGGCAATAATTACAGAGCTGTTGTTGAAGAATTTTTTGGAGGAAATGAATATTACCTCTTCGTATACGAAACTTTTACCGATGTTCGCCTAGCAGGAACACCTCCCGAATCAATTGGGAAATTTGGTGCTGATACTGACAACTGGATGTGGCCACGCCATACCGGCGATTTTTCTGTTTTTAGGGTTTATACCGGCCCTGATGGAAACCCGGCTGATTATGCATCAGAAAATGTTCCATTAAAACCCAAATACTATCTTCCGGTTTCCATTGGCGGAATCAAGGAAGGTGATTTCGCCCTCATTATGGGTTATCCCGGAAGCACAGAAAGGTACCTTTCTTCTTATGGTGTTAATTTGGCGGTTAACCAAACCAATATGACCATTGTTGACATCCGTGCCGAAAAATTGAGAATCATGAAGGAAGGCATGGATGCCGACCCCGAAGTGAGGCTGCAGTATGCTTCAAAATATGCCCGCACTTCCAATTACTGGAAATATTTTATCGGCCAGACAAAAGGTTTGAAAAAACTGAAAGTAAAAGACAAAAAGCTGGCTGAAGAAGAGGCTTTCACCGCCTGGTTGGCCTCCAATCCTGAAGCGAAATTAAAATACGGAAATGCACTAAAATTAACTGCTGCAGCTTATGAAATTATTGGCCAATACAACCTGGCCAACTGGTATTACAAAGAAGCTATACAACGTGGTGCTGAGATTTTTACCTACGCCAATTCATTCAATCAATTATCAAAATTATTAAACAGCAAAGATTCGAAACCTGAAGAAATTCAGAAAGAAGTTGATAAATTAAAAGAAAACGCAAAAGGTTATTTTAAAGATTATAACCAGGTTATCGACCGCAACCTGCTGGCTTCGATGCTTAGCATGTATTTTGAAAACGTACCGCTTGACCAGCAGCCAGTATATCTTTTGGAAATTGATAAAAAATTCAAGGGTAATTTTGATGCGTATGCAACTGAAGTTTTTGAAAAATCAATATTTGCCAGCCCGGAAAGGGTGAACAATTTTTTGGCTAACCCAAAAGCAAAAACACTTGACAAAGATCCGGCACTTACGGCAATGAATGCCTTCGTAGCAAAAAACAAGGAAATTAAAGCCGCCTCAAAAAATGCGGAAGAGGATTTAAAATTAGGGTCGAAACTATACATTGCCGGTTTGCGCGAAATGAACCCGGATGTAAATTATTCACCCGATGCCAACTTCACTATGCGAGTTACTTACGGAATTATTGAAGGTTACTATCCTGCCGATGCGGTGTATTTCAACTATTACACTACGCTCGATGGCGTCATCCAAAAAGACGATCCGTTTGTGAAAGAATTTACTGTTCCTGAAAAGCTGAAACAATTGTACAAGGCAAAAGATTACGGCCCTTACGGCGTTGATGGTGTGATGCCTGTTGCTTTTCTTACAAACCACGATATAACCGGGGGAAATTCGGGAAGCCCTGTGCTGAATGCCAGCGGCGAACTGATTGGCCTCGCCTTCGATGGAAACTGGGAAGCCATGAGCGGTGACATTGCTTTTGAACCCGATTTGCAACGTACCATTTGTGTTGATATACGCTACGTGCTCTTTATCATCGACAAATTTGGCGGAGCCAAAAATCTGGTTGATGAAATGACGGTAATCAGGGAAAGGCCAAAATCAACAGCAACTAAAAATATTGAAAAACAAGCTGTTTTAAGCGAAACAGTGGGTGACTAAAGTTAAAGTCCAATCTTCACAAGCCGGGCATTAAATCGTCCGGCTTTTTTTATCTTTGTCAAATTGGTATCAGGCACAATTCATTGATTAAATAACGGCAACCTATGCCACATTCCATCTTTAAAGACAAGTCTCAGCTTATTGTTGTTTTTCTATGTTTATTGCTGCTTGTATTGCGGTATTTGAAATTTCCTGACGCAGTTTTGAGCTGGGATGTTTTTGGCTATTACCTCTACCTTCCTGCCAATTATATATACTACGACCCGGCATTGCAAAACACCACGTGGCTTGACGAGTTGATACGCCAGTACGAACCCACAAGCTCTTTGTACCAGTTGTACCCAATGGCAGAAGGAAAAATGTTGATTAAATATACTTCGGGCATTGCCATTCTTACACTTCCCTTTTTTCTTCTTGCCCACTTTTTGGCTCCATTGTTTGGCTTCCCGGCCGATGGACTTTCGATGCCTTACCAGCTTTCAA
>DATCTB010000300.1:0-3107 GCA_036568185.1 Bacteroidales bacterium
ATTTACAATTCTGTCATTTGCTCTTTTGGGAGTCATTATTTTCCAATCGTGCAAAAAGGACGACACAAATGATACGCCGCAAGAATTTGTGGCTGATAATTCAACTTTTTCCAATTTTATGAGCTGGCCAATAGATGCAACCGCCGATGGCGCTGACCCGGCACTGGGTGGCGCACATGCTGGAAATGACAGCACCGTAAAAAGAAATGTTTATTTCCAAAACGGACAGAACAGGGTTAACGGTGTTTATCCGATAGGTACGCTTATTGTAAAACATACAAAGAATCCGGATTTGACTGTTGATGAATACACGGCAATGGCAAAACGGGGAAACAATTTCAGTCCAACCGGTGGCGACTGGGAATTTTTTGTTTTAAAACCTGACGGCTCAATTGCTACGGATGGAAATGGCAACGTTTTGAGAGGCAGTACAGGCCTGATGAACGGTATGTGCCTCAATTGTCATTCTGCAGCTTCGTCGAAGGATTATATTTTTTCAAAAAATTGATTTGTTTTGTTGTTTCGAAATAAAAACTTCTATCTTTGAAGCCGAATTAAAGTCAATGATAACAAACAAAAATATAGCAGGAAATTGGTGGTGGTGCAATGGAAATTCCAGTGCGGCGACCGGTTTAAAAGAGTAATTCTGCTATTTTGTGAAAAATATATAGGGGTGCGCCGGAAACGACGCACCTCTTTTTTTATGTCTAATTTTTAAATAAAAATCAATTATGAAAAACAACCGAAAAATTCTTTTAAACGAAAATGAAATGCCTACGCAATGGTACAACATACAGGCCGACATGCCCAACAAAATGCAGCCACCTTTGCACCCTGGTACAAAACAACCCATCGGCCCTGATGACCTGGCGGCGCTTTTCCCAATGGAACTGATAAAACAGGAAGTGTCGCAGGAAAGGTGGATTGATATTCCGGAAGAGGTGCAGGATATTTACAAAATCTGGAGGCCAAGCCCACTCATACGGGCTGTAAATTTTGAAAAGGCACTCAACTCGCCTGTTAAAATTTATTATAAAAATGAAAGTGTTAGCCCGGCCGGTTCACATAAACCCAATACTGCCGTACCCCAGGCCTATTACAATTACAAGGAAGGTGTTAAGTTTCTGACAACCGAAACCGGTGCCGGGCAATGGGGGAGTGCGCTGAGTTTTGCCTGTCAGTTGTTTGATATTAAACTGAAGGTTTTTATGGTAAAAGTGAGCTATAACCAAAAGCCATACCGAAAGTCGATGATGAATACCTGGGGTGCTGAAGTAATATCTTCACCAAGTAAATTTACCGAATCAGGAAGAAAAATATTACTTGAAAACCCCGACTCACCCGGAAGTCTTGGAATAGCAATTTCTGAAGCCATTGAGGCAGCAGTAACAGATGGCAATGCAAAGTATTCTCTTGGTAGTGTGCTAAACCACGTTTTGCTTCACCAAACCATCATTGGCCTTGAAGCGCAAAAGCAATTTGAAAAAACAGATGATTTTCCGGACGTAGTAATTGGTTGCTTTGGTGGTGGTTCTAACTTTGCAGGTATTTCGTTTCCTTTTATAAAACAAAATTTAACTGAAGGAAAGAAAATAAGAATAGTAGCAGTGGAGCCCAGCTCCTGCCCAAAATTGACGCGGGGTATTTTTCACTACGATTTTGGCGATACAGTTGGCCTCACTCCACTTATTCCCATGTACACACTAGGGCACAATTTTGTACCGCCCAGCATTCATGCCGGTGGACTGCGTTATCATGGTGCCGGGCCAATTGTCAGCCAATTATTGAAAGACAAACTAATTGAAGCTGTTGCCATACCGCAGAGCGAGTGTTTCGAGGCAGGGGTTCTATTTTCTCGTACTGAAGGAATTATTCCGGCTCCCGAAACGACTCATGCTATAGCACAAGTAATCCGTGAAGCTGAAAGGGCAAAAAAGGAAGGTGTGCAAAAAACTATTTTGTTCAACTTAAGCGGACACGGTTTAGTGGATATGGCAGCTTACGACCAGTATTTTGCTAATGATGTCCATGATTTTCCTATTACAAACGAACAAATTAAACAAAGCCTGCAACAACTGGAAGCCGTCCTTGTCTAATACATTAATTTCCTCACCCGGCGAGTTTTCTCAATGGGTGGGGATTTTAATTTTACTTAAATGCTTTTATAAAAAAAGTTTTAATTGTCTATTTACTATAAGATTCTCGTTGTACAGGTTAAGGGTAATGAATCAAATAATTTTGTTTATTTGCCATTCATTCAGATTTCTCCAATTTTCTTTTTAACCTGATATTTCACAAATGAATAAAAAATCAATTTTAAAATATAGCAGTTTATTAATATATATACTGCTGTCGTATTCAATCTTTTTTATGTCGGAAGACATTGTTTTTGGCTATTCCTATGAAGATGATAGCCTGGTCGAGAACCTTGGCGCTTTATACCTCCTGGTCGCCTCAGCAATATTTTTCTTTTTGTACATGAAAAGTAAAAGCGGAAATGAAATTTTCTTTATTAAGACCAGTAAGAACATTTTTTTACTCTTATTGGCCATTTTGTTTTTTGTTGCTTTTGGTGAAGAAATATCATGGGGCCAAAGAATTTTCAATTGGGAAACTTCAGATTGGTATAGCGAAATAAATGATCAAAGGGAGACCAATCTTCATAACCTTACTTTCGCAAACGGATTATTAAGTGCTAATCGGCTATTTACTTTATTCTGGGCAACTTATTGTGTGTTAGTTCCACTTATTGATAAGTTTTGGCCTTTCTTTTCAAGATGGTTCACGAAAATAAATCTACCAATAGTTCCTATTTGGCTGTCAGGTTTTTTTCTTCTGAGTTACGTACTTTCATATATAATTTCATCTAATTCTTCCATACCAGGATATGGCCATGCAATTGTAGAGGTGAAGGAAACAACTGCATGTTTCCTGTTTTTGATTTTTTCAATTGTGCTGTTATCTAAACAGCAAAATTGGTGTAAGAAAGATTTAAATGTCAATAATTAGAAGACGCGCTCCTAAACTCAATTCACTTCATAAAAATAGATTACATATTTGCCCAATCAATCTTTCTGGAGAAATACATCACTACTGCCAGGATTAAA
>DATCTB010000301.1:0-4831 GCA_036568185.1 Bacteroidales bacterium
TAATGACGACCATATTTTTGTAAATAAATATGCAAAAATTCCATCTATTGATATAATTGACCTGGATGCAGGAAGTGAAAATGGAAGTTTTTTTGAACAATGGCATACCACCGGCGACAACATGGAACAAATTGACAAACAGAGCCTGAAGATTGTGGGCGAAGTTTTGTTGAATGTTGTTTATAATGAATAAAAATAAGTATTAAAATTGGCAGTATTTCAAGTTATTTGATTTGAATTTTTAAAAGGCGCACAGTTTTATTATTTTTGAATAATCGTTGTCCGTTTTTTTAACCAATTCAAATAATTATGAAAAAGTCACCATTTTTAATTGCTATATGTCTGATGTTAACATCATTTTCCGTCATTCCCATTTTTTCACAAGATGTTGAAACGAAACAATTCAACAATAAAAAAACCGAAGTAAATATTGCGGTAGCCAACATTTTTGCAAAAAATAACTGGTTATTTCCTTATTACTATTTTGATGGTTCCGATTTTATTTATGACTATTATTATGAGTATATCCCTCAACCCGAATTACAAGTTGGCGTAAAGCTTCATAATGATAAAGGGGCTTTCCGTTTGGCAACAAATTTTCAGTATTTCAATAATACTTATGAGAATACATCTGGCTCAACTAATAAATCCAAAATAAATAATTTAGGGTTTCAATTGAATTTAGGCTATGAATGGGAGTTAACCTATAACCGGATTGTTATCTACTATGGCGCTGACCTTTCAACTGCTATTAATTCAAGAATGCTAAGCCAGGAAAATTATAATTCAACCAATGACTCAAAGTATAATGAACTTGGTTTGGGAATTAACCCCTTACTTGGTGTTAATTGCTTTATCACCCCCAATTTATCGGTTGGAACAGAAGTTAAATTTACGGCTGAATACATTAGTGGCAAATCAACGTATACAAGCAGCGAATCATCATCTACCAACGAGAATAAAAACAGCGGATTCAGGACCTATTTTGGCCCGCTGGGATTTCTTTCGGTAAATATTTATTTCTAATACCTGGAGAATTATAAGACAGTTAAAAAGGTGTAATTGTCACACCCACCGAGATAGGATACAGTTTGTCAGGACCTTTTCCGGTTTGAAACACTTTGGAAATTTGATAATTGCAGAATAGATTAATAACTTTATAGCCAACCCTGGCGGTTGCCCCGTAAACGAAATTTTCCAATTGGTCAATACCTAAATCCTTGGTTTTGTGTTCAACACCAGCAATATCGCCTTTGTACTTGGTTTTGCTGCTGATTACCCAACCGATCTTAAAACCGATACCAAATTTTACACCATTGTCCAGTTTTAGTTTCAGCTCAAGAGGAAGGTCAATGGAGGTATAGGCCATTTTTGATTTTTTGTAGCTAACCGATGAAGGTATTGGCTCAATTACAATAGAGTCTGCTTTTACGTCCGGAATTGTAAAATCGCCATACATATTATGGTTTGAAAATCCCAAACCAAAAGCAAAGGTAGAATTGCTTTCAGCCAATTGCAAGTTGTACATTAAGAATACGTTGGCTCCCTGGTTTATAGTCCGTGTATCAACGCCAGAAGGCACGTTCATCCAAATATCAGTATATACATCTGCACCAACTGTTACTTTCCGTTTTGCACTTTCGCTCAGCATCTGCGAAAAAGCGTTTCCGCTGAATGCGACGATTAAAACGGCTGTAATTAATAGATTTAATTTTTTCATTTCATTCAAAATTTTCAGTAAACAAATATAATACTTGCAATTGACAATGTTACTCAATAATTAATTGTTCCAGTAGATTTTTCGTAGTGTTGGTGTTCCAGCGTGCAGCACCTTTTTTGTTGACTACTATTCGTCCGTCACGGCTAACAACAAAAGTAGCCGGAATACTGTTGCTCGAAAACTCTGCCGGTGTGTTCGAAGCAAAATATACTGGCAACTCTTCATAATTATTTTTTTTCAGAAAATTCATCACTGTTTCCTTTTCTTCATTGGTAACAAGTATAAAACTAACTTCATGTTTATATTCTTGATAAATTTCTTCAATTCCAGGCATTTCAGCAACACACGGAGGACACCAGGTGGCCCAGATATTTACAAAAACAGGTTTTTGGTTCAATTCGGAAAATTTCACCGTTTTCCCTTCAAGGTCATAAAGTGTCCAGTTATTCACATTATTTCCAAGGCTTAATTGTTCGCCTTTTTCAATGGTGGAAGGAGGAAAAGATGTCAGCCTGATAAAGAAGGCCCCAACAGTAGTTCGTGTTCCGGGAATGATTAAAAGAACCACCAAAATGATAAACAATGCATCAATAAAAATGGAGAGCGGTTTTTTCTTTTTTAAATAATTTAAAAACCATTCTTTCGGACTAAACTTCATAATGAATTATAACTGGTTGAGAACAAAGGTTACAAATTGGAACGCCGGTCGAGCAACTCGTTTACTTGCTCTTCAGTGAGGTTAGGGTTTCGAAGCATTTCATCAATTTTTTTTAAATCATCGCCAACATTTGAAATGGAAACCATTGGTTTTTCCTCTTCTTCAAATGGTTCCAGCATAATATCTTCGTCAAGTTCTTCTTTCAATTGTTCAACTAGCGTTTTAACCATCTCCTTCACCGAATCGCCAAACTGCCCTTGCAATTGCGATGCAATCTGGTCTTTCATATTTTCATAGTTATTGAAAAAAAACTGGAATTGCTGAAGCATAAACTTATCTACTCCCGGCACATCGTCCAGGGGCTTCTTTTCAACCATTTTTTTAAAAAGCCTGAATAATTCGTCCAAGTCCTTTCTGAATTTTTCGTCTTCCATCATAGCAGCAAATTTAGATATAATTTATCAACAATGTCTTGCTTTACATATTGTAAACAAAGATTTGTAGAGTTTAGTATGTTAAAAAAACATAACAATTTATTATCAATTATGTTTAACATTTATAGCCATGCAAAAATTAAACCAGTTTCTTTTTTCTCCGAAGAATACCTTGGGTAAATGCAACAAGTAGCAGCAAAGCTGAAATAAATCCTGATATCCGGGCTATGTAATCGCCATTTTTCGAATAGTATGTCAATTTGTCGTTCAGGTTGATGGTTCCTCGCAAAACAGCCGGAACCCAGTATTCTGTTTTCTGGAAAACATCGCCTCTTTGATTGATGAAAGCTGAAATTCCTGTATTTGCCGAGCGCGCAATGCTACGGCGGGTTTCAATCGCCCGTAGGACTGAAAATAGAAAATGTTGGCGGTGACCCGGCGAATCGCTCCACCAGCCATCGTTAGTAATTACGAATATGGCTTGCGCTCCCTCCGAAATATAATCTCCAACAAACTCACCATACACCGATTCATAACAAATGATTGGCGAAACTTTTTCACCTTTCGCGCTGGTAAAAATTACCGGTTGTTTTTCTGTTCCCAAGGAACCAGTTGTTCCACCAAGGTCAATTGCCAGTTTTTCAAGGGGTTTCAATATTCCCCATGAAGGCATATTTTCAACCCCGGGAGTGAGTTTCGACTTATGGTGAATCTGTATATATTCAGAAGTATCAATGAACAAGGCAGTATTGTAAACATAATAATAACGTCCACTGCCGTCCCTGAATTCTCGGGCAGCTTTTTCCAGTTTTTCACCTTCTTTAGCAATTCTGAATGTTGAAGCACCAATAACAATAGATAGTTTAGGATATTTTTTTGAAAAATCTTTTAAACCCTGAATTAGTTCGGAACCCATTAAATTATCTTCACGAATGCCTTTTAATCCGTCGTACAATGTTGATTCCGGAAAAACTACAAATTGGGTGTTTACACTTATTTTTTCTTCAGCAAGTTTCAGGTTTTTTTCCAGTAAAATCAGTGGCGACAAATCATACTGTTCGTTGTAAGGGTCAGTATTGGGCTGAACAACAACTACTTCTATTGGGTTTTCAACTTCTTTGTAGGTATTGTACAGGTAATAAGAATAAATGATTGGAACTGAAACTAAAACTATTAAGATCAGGCTATTAACTATAATTTGACGTTTCAATTTCTTGCAAATAGCTGTATGAATGATATGATAAACCAAAATGTTTGCAATCAGCACCCAGGCAGTTCCACCCAGGGTTCCTGTAATTTCATACCATTGAATCCATTTTGGTGAGGAAGCAAAAACGTTTCCCAGGTTCAACCACGACCAGGTGAGGTCCCAATTCATGTGGAAATATTCCCAGCTTATCCAGTAAAAAATAAGGATGCCAAAGCCTTTTTTATTTTGGAAAATATTTTTTTTAGAAATATGAAAAACATAGAAAACAAAAGCAACAAACAATGAATTCAGCCCCATTGCAAAAATAGACCCAATGCTTGTTGAATACCATACCCACCACGTTGTCAGCACATTCCAAACAAGGAAGGCAAGCCAGGCGTACCAAAACATTCCTTTTTTATTATTATCACCAAGATATTGCTGCACAAAAAAGAGTGGAACAAATCCAATAAAAATCAATGGGTTGAAGCCGTTTTCAGGCCAGGAAATAGCCAGGATAATTCCTGATAAAATGGATAATAAAAGAAGGTGGATTCGTTTCATTTGGTTTTAAAATACTTGGCGAATTTAACAATTAACTACTTGAATGAAAAATGATTTAAAGTGCTTTTTATTTCAAGGTTTCAGATAGGAAATTGGTAATTTTTGGCCAATAATCTTTTTCTTCGTGGCAGTTTGAATGGCCTTTTCCTTTAATTTCCCAAAGTGTTGCCTTTCCTTGTTTTGCGGCAGTTTTCAAGCGGTGCGCCTGGTCAATATTTACTGTCGAATCCTCAGTTCCATGGATGATAAAAAAGCTTGCCTCTGCT
>DATCTB010000302.1:0-6392 GCA_036568185.1 Bacteroidales bacterium
ATTCCGAACGAACGGAGTGAGGAGGAATCTCCATCTTAACAGGGGATCTCTCCCTTCGGTCGAGATGACAAGAGTTTTATGTTTTTATCTTTCTACTTTTTCCTTTTATCTTGAAGCGCTTTCTCCCATTTCCAAGCCGAAAGTATCATTTCATCCAATTCTTTTTCTGCTTTCCAACCTAATTCAGTATTTGAAAATGAAGGGTCGGCCCATACTTTTTCAATATCGCCTTCGCGGCGCCCAACTATTTTAAAATTTAATTTTACACCGGTTACCTTTTCAAAGGCCTGTATTGTTTCCAATACAGAATAACCTTTTCCTGTTCCCAAATTAAAAATTTCAAAATCATTCTTCATTTTATGCTGAACCATCCTGTTGAGTGCTACAACATGTGCTTTTGCAAGGTCAACCACATGGATATAATCACGAATTGCTGTGCCGTCGGGCGTATTATAATCATTCCCGAAAACACTTAATTGTTGCCTCAAACCAATGGCAGTTTGCGTAATGAAAGGGACAAGGTTGTTGGGCACTCCGATAGGCAATTCGCCAATCAGGCTGCTTTCGTGCGCACCGATTGGATTGAAATAACGCAAGGCAATTGCTTTCAAATTAGTGGCTTTCACTGTATCGAAAATGATTTCTTCGGCAATTTGCTTTGTATTCCCGTAAGGTGATTCAGCTTTTTTAATTGGCGCCGTTTCTGAAACTGGCAAACTGTCCGGCTGACCGTAAACCGTGCAGGAAGATGAAAAAACAAAATTTTCGATATTATTTTCACGCATTCCATCAAGTACATTAATCAGTGAATCAAGATTGTTCCGGTAATAGAGCAATGGCTTTTCAACCGATTCGCCAACAGCTTTTGAAGCGGCAAAGTGAATTACACCTGAAAGGTTTCTATTTTTTTTAAAAAAATCAAAAGTCTTTTCTCTTTCAGTTAGGTCGAAAACTTGTAGTTCAGGTTTTTTTCCGGTAATTTTTGCAATAGAATCAGTCACCGAAGCCTGCGAATTGGATAAGTTATCAATAATAACGACCTCAAATCCTTTGTTCTGCAGTTCAACAACGGTGTGTGAACCTATAAAGCCTGTGCCGCCTGTTACAAGGATTTTCATCCAATTACAACTTTTTTACTTTTCCGTCTTTCAACTGGTATTTTGCTTTGCTTTCGGGGCAAACAGCTAAACCATTTTCATCAAATTTCAGGCGGTGGCCAAATTCGCTCATCCAGCCGATATGTTTAGCCGGATTGCCAACAACTAGTCCGTAAGCAGGAACTTCTTTCGTCACAACCGCGCCTGCTCCTATAAATGCAAATTCGCCAATATCGTGGCCACAAACAATGGTTGCGTTCGCGCCAATGCTGGCTCCCTTTCTTACAATTGTTTTGACATATTCGCTTTTGCGGATAATGGCACTTCGTGGATTGACAATATTGGTAAAAACCATCGAAGGGCCAAGAAAAACGTCATCTTCGCAAATAACGCCGGTGTATAAAGACACATTATTCTGCACTTTAACATTGTTGCCCAAAACAACATCGGGTGAAACAACAACATTTTGCCCGATATTGCATTTTTCACCGAGTGTGCAACCCGTCATCAGGTGCGAAAAATGCCATATTTTACTACCTTTTCCGATATTGCAACCTTCGTCAATGATGGCTGATTCGTGAGCGAAATAGTTTTTTTCCATAGTTTTAATTTTTTAGTTAGAAAATAGAATTACGCTTTGTTGACGAATTCCAGTACAGCTTCTGTAATTTCTTTTAAAATACTTTCAGTTAATTCGGTATGAATAGGCAATGAAATAACAGATTCGCTCAACCATTCAGTAACCGGAAAATCACCTTTATTATATCGAGGGTCGATATAGGCTTTTTGCAAATGAAGCGGAACGGGGTAATAGACAGCCGAAGCGATGCCTTTTTCGGCCAAATGTGCCATCAAACCGTCGCGGTCAACGTCTTTCAAAACAAGGGTGTATTGATGAAACACATGGGTTGTAAAAGGTGCGGTGGCCGGGGGTATCAATTTAGGATTGTTTGCAAAAGCCTTGTTGTAATAAGCCGCAGCTTTTTGCCTGGCAGCAGCGTACTCGTCAAGATGCTTTAATTTTATATCCAAAATAGCAGCTTGGATGCTGTCAAGACGTGAGTTAATTCCCACGTAATCATGGTAATAACGCACTTTCATTCCGTGGTTGACCACTATCCGCATTTTTTCAGCCAATTCGTCATCATTGGTGAAAATAGCACCGCCGTCACCATAACAACCGAGGTTTTTCGAAGGGAAAAATGAGGTACAACCAATATGCCCCAGAGTACCGGCTTTTTTGGTTTTTCCACTTTTCGGACAGGTATAATCAGCACCAATTGCCTGAGCATTATCTTCAATTACAAAGAGATTGTGAGCTTTTGCAATTTGTTTAATATTATGCATATCAGCAGTTTGTCCAAAAAGATGGACTGGAATAATGGCTTTGGTTTTTGGGGTAATTGCATTTTCAATGGCTTCCAAATCAATATTATAGGTATCTGGATATACATCAACCAAAACCGGCGTTAATTTCAGTAAAGCAATTACTTCGGCTGTTGCTATAAAAGTGAAAGAAGTAGTAATTACTTCATCTCCGGGTTGAAGGTCGAGTGCCATCAGTGCAACTTGCAACGCATCAGTTCCGTTTGCACAGGGAATTACGTGTTTTACATCAAGGTACTTTTCCAGGCTTTCCTGGAATTGTTTTACTGCTGGCCCGTTTATAAATGAAGTGTTGGTAATCACATCCTGGATGGCGGCATCCACTTCGGGTTTAATTCTTTTATACTGACCGGCGAGGTCAACCATTTGATATTTAATCATAAAAAATATTATTGTTAAGGGGTTTGTTTTAAATAATCAGGCAAAGGTAGGCAAAAAGGCAAAATTGGAAAGAGAAATTATTGGCATGGTTTTTTGTTAATAAAATGAAATAAAATCAGAACTTAGCGTTTACCATAAACCACACTTTAAGCTTATTATTATCTTTGCTCAAATTTTTTCAGGCATGCCAAAAAAAGCACTTTTATTGATTCTTGTTCTTTTCAACTTTTCATTTTTTGGATATAGCCAGGTGAATGCTAATGATTCTGTTGTATCGGCGTTTATGCCGAGTTTTGCTTATTCTTTTCAGATTCCGGGAGGCGATGTTGCCGATCAATACGGCTACAACTCAACTATTGGCGGAGGCTTAATGTTCAAAACCAATAAGAATTTGCTTCTTTCATTAAACATTGGGTTTATTTTTGGAAACCAAATTAATAATGCCGATTCAATTTTGCGTTTTGTTGAAACCGAAGACGGCTATATCATTGATGGGAATGGTACATACGCTCTTTATTCACTTTACGAAAGAGGCTATAACCTTAGTTTTAATGTTGGAAAAGTAATCAACGTTTTAAGCCCTAATCCCAATTCAGGATTGATGCTCAGCGGTGGCATCGGTTATATTGCTCACCGCTTGAATATTGACGTTCAGCACGAAACAGCACCACAAATTTCGGGCGATTATGCATTAGGCTACGACAGGCTGACGAGTGGCTTTTCATTAAATGAATTTGTTGGCTATTTTTTTATGGGTAAATCGAGGGTGCTGAATTTTTATGCCGGTTTTGAATTCTACCAGGCGTTTACAAAAAGCCAGCGGGATTATATTTTCGACCAGATGGGCGCTGACAATTCCAGGCACACCGATTTCTTTTATGGGTTCCGTGTTGGCTGGATGATTCCCATTTACGACCGCGCACCCGATTCCTATTATTACTACTAAGCGATGATTTGGCTGTATAATTTTTTCGTTTATTTCTTTTCCTTTTCTATCAGAATAGCTTCCTTATTTAATCAAAAAGCCGCCGAATGGGTTTCTGGCAGGAAAAATATTTTTAAGAAACTGGAAATGGCTTTTTTCAAGGAAAATGGCCGTATTATTTGGTTTCATTGCGCCAGCCTGGGCGAATTTGAACAAGGCAGGCCTGTGATTGAAGCTATTAAAAAGAATTTTAAAGGTTACAAAATCTTGTTAACTTTTTTCTCACCTTCGGGTTACGAAATCAGGAAAAAATACGAACAGGCAGATTTCGTGTTTTATCTTCCGATGGATACACCTGCAAATGCGCATCGTTTTGTTAAGTTGACTAAGCCTTCTTTGGTTTTTTTCATTAAATATGAATTCTGGTTTAATTACATAAATGAGCTGTCAAACAACAAGATACCTCTGTTTTATGTTTCTTCCATTTTCAGGCCTTCGCAGCATTTTTTCAAACCATGGGGTGGCTGGGCAAGAAAAAGGTTGCAAAAAGTTACCCATTTTTTTGTGCAAAACGAACAGTCGATTGAATTGCTTCATGGAATTGGTGTGTACCATGTTGAAGTTAGCGGCGATACCCGCTTCGACCGTGTTATTCAACTGAGTGCCGAACAAAGGGAAATTCCTTTAGTTTCAGAATTTATTCAAAACAAAATTACCTTAGTAGCTGGAAGTACATGGCCTGAGGACGAGAAAATTTTAAAGGAACTTCTGAAAGAGTCAAAACTAGATTTCAAATTGGTTATTGCACCGCATATGGTGGACGAAGAGCATTTGAAACAAATCCTGGATGAATTCAAACAATTTAACCCAGTTTTGTTTTCGTCTACAGAAAGCACTAATTATTCAAAAAGCAGGGTTCTTGTAATAGACACCATTGGCCAATTGGGTTATATTTACAAATATGCCACACTGGCCTATGTTGGCGGTGGTTTTGGGGCAGGTATACACAATATTCTTGAAGCTGCCACTTACGGATTGCCCGTTATTATTGGCCCGATTTACAGCAAGTTTAATGAAGCTATTGAACTAATTGAACTTGGTGCTGCCTTCCCGGTTCAAAATATTGAAGAGTGTAGTGAAGTTTTCAATTCCCTCACCGGAAACCGTGAGGAATGCCATGAAGCGGGTAAAATAGCCAGGGATTATGTTCTGAAAAATGCGGGCGCTACCGCGAAAATTATCGCCAAAACCCGCGAGTACCTTTAATTATACCGTTTAATCTTCATAGAAAAATTCTTAACTTTTATAACCTGATTCTCTTTTTCCGCTTTTACTTTTTACTTAAACCAAATTTTATTTCTTCTCAGGTTTTCCTGAACTATTTACTCTATTTTTGTTTTTTTTAAATAAAACTGAAAATTAATGAACACAATTTTAAAAAAAGCACTCAGGAAACCTACTGCTGCCGACACTATTTACCTGGTAAAATCGGGTGCCGACTTAAAACAGATTTCGCTTAGCAAAGATGAGCTTGAATTTACCAAAAAAGAGCATAGGGCAAAGAAAACTATCATAGAAATAAATAGGTTTAAAAACCGAAGCTATATTGTTTACGGCGAGTCTTCGGGAACAAAATCAAGGAGGCTGGAAGATTATCGCAAACAGGGCAACGACCTGCAAACCATGCTGAATAAGTCAAAAGTTGAACGTGTTGTAATCTGTGCTGTAAAGTGTTCGAAAGAAGAAACAATGGCTTTTTCGGAAGGCTTGCTTCTTGGAAATTACCAGTTTTTAAAGTACAAAAAGGACCTCGAAAAAATAGAAAACAGCCTTAAGGAAGTTGATATTTATTCAGATGAAATTGATGAAAATGATATTCATTTATTAAGGACCCAGGTTGAAGCTGTTTACCTTGCCCGCGATTTGGTGAATGAACCTCTTTCATTTTTAACCGCCGAACAATTTGCTGAAGAAATAAAAAAAATGGGTGCTGAAAGCAAGGCAAAAGTTGAAGTTTTTAATAAGAAAAAAATTGAATCCCTTAAAATGGGTGGGCTGCTTGCAGTAAATAAAGGCAGCATCGATCCGCCAACGTTTACAATTATTGAATGGAATCCTCAAAACAAAATCAATAAAAAACCTTATGTTTTTGTTGGAAAAGGAGTGGTTTACGACACAGGAGGATTGAGTTTGAAACCTTCCAAATCGATGGACACCATGAAGTGCGATATGGCCGGAGGAGCAGCAGTTGCAGCCTCAGTTTATGCTATCGCGAAAGCTGAGCTACCCGTTCACGTAATCGGGCTGATTCCCGCTACCGACAACCGCCCCGATGGCAATGCTTATGTTCCTGGAGATGTAATAAAAATGTATGATGGCAGCACGGTTGAAGTTTTAAATACCGATGCTGAAGGCAGGATGATTTTGGCTGATGCCTTGAGTTATGCAAAAAAATACAACCCTGAACTGGTGATTGATATTGCTACATTGACTGGTTCGGCTGTTAGTGCTATTGGCTCAGGTGCAATGGTGGGCATGTGCGTAAAAGCTGAAGCGGAATTCGATCTATTGAAAAAAACCGCCGACGATGTGTTTGAAAGAAT
>DATCTB010000303.1:0-3510 GCA_036568185.1 Bacteroidales bacterium
GTTGACTCCATAAGTCCAAACCGCAATATTTATGTAAATGGAAATGGCATTGGCTTTTTGTACAACAGCTACGAAATCGCGCCCTATTCCACAGGTGCTACCAACGTTTTTCTTGAATTCAGCCAGATAAAAGATTTGCTACGACGGGGTACACCGGTTTACAACATGAGCAGGAGGTAGTTGGTGAAAGGGTGAGTGGGCGAATATGAGAAGGGGTGAGTGGGCGAAAATGTGAAGGGGTGAGTGGGTAAAATGTGAAAGGGTGAAATATCTTCTTTGTACATTTTTCAATTATAATTTTCAAATTTACTCATTTTCAAATTTTCAAATTATTATTTTTTCCTTTTATCCTGCAAAAGAATTAATCGTTTCTTAACATAATTTCAGGGCATATTAGTATTTTTGCATCAGAAAACAACGATGCCAAACATCGTTGCCAAAATAGAGCGGCGGTGGCCAAGTAAAAGCTCACTGTCGCGACGAAGAACACCGAACGACGGACTCTTCAAGCAGGCTGGAATCTTCCGGCTTTTTTTATTTTTAAAGAAATTCAAATGCTGAAACAACCCAAAGGCATTTAGTATAGCATTATAATCTCACCTTCACCCATTCACCACTTCACCCCTTCTCCCATTCTCACTTCCTACTCCACAATCGCCCTGTTCAGGAAATCATCAAAAGGCTTCATGATTTTTGTTAGGTTCAAAATGTGTTTCGTAAGTTTTGGAGAAGTAATCATATCGTCATCAATCTTGCTGAAGACGATGTAATCTTTAAATTTCAGCAACTCAATATCAGCAAAGTTAGTTGGGAAGCCAACTGGTGGACGCACAAGCTTAGAGCCCCTCAGCTCACCAAAATTCTTTACAAAGTCCTTTGTCGAAATTATTTTCTTGAATTCATCAATATTGTAATAAATTTCCGACCTGATTTTTTTTAAAATATCAGTTGGCGGAGCATAAGAACCTCCTGCCAGGAAGCTGTCGCCGGGGGCAATTTGCAGGTAAACCCCTGCCCTGTTCGACTTCTTGCCGCCCGGTACCAGGTATGCTCCAAAATTGGTTTTGTATGGCGATTTATCTTTTGAAAACCTGACATCGCGGTAAATCCTAAACACGCAATCGGAGGCATTTAACCCGGCATAAGCATCATCAATCATTACCATTTCAGGAATTAGGTAGCCAACAAAATCGAGCACCTGGCTCCTGGCATTTTCATAACGTGGCTTATTCTCGGCAAACCAATCGCGGTTGTTGTTTTCTTTTAGTTCACTTAGAAATTCAAGAACTTGTTTGTCCATTGTTAGAGGTATTTATTTTTTTGTACATTTAATTCCAAAAATAAACAAAAACCACAAACTCATTTTTAAACCCGTGTTTCAACAACTGATTAAGCGTTTTCTTATTCTTTTTTTCGCGATAGCAATATTTTATACTGCTCATGCTCAGGGCGATAACAACCCTATTGGTGCCAGGCAGGCAGGCATGGGGCGTTCATCGGTTGCCCTCACTGATTTTTGGAATATACAAAACAACCAGGCAGGAATTTCGTTGATTGATAAAACAAGTGTGGGCATTTATTATGAAAACAGCTTAAACCTAAGCGAGCTAAGCACCAAAAGCATTGCGGCTATGATGCCTTCGAAATATGGTGTTTTCGGTGTTACATTCAATTATTTTGGCTACTCGCAATACAATGAAATGAAAGCTGGGCTTGTATATGCCCGCTCGTTCGGGCAATATTTCAGGATGGGTGTTCAGTTGGATTATTTGCAGACTACTATTGGCGACAACTACGGCTCGGCCGGTAATGTTACTTTCGAAATTGGCGTACAGTCTGATGTTACCGAAAAATTCACGTTGGGCGCCTGGGTGTTCAACCCGGTGCAGGTAAAACTATCGGGCAACACAAGCCAGGAATACCCTGCCATAATCAGGTTTGGCGCGGGTTGGGATATTTTGGAAAATTTTATTGCTACCGCAGAAGTTGAAAAAAATTCGCAGTTTGACCCCATACTTTTCAGAGGCGGTTTGGAGTATGGGCTTGATGAAAAATTCTTTTTCCGCGCCGGTTTTTCCACACAGCAGGAAATTTTCTCTATGGGTTTTGGGCTTCAGCTTAAAGGTTTCAAATTCGACATTGCGGCTGTAATGAACCAATCGCTTGGTTTTTCTGAGCAAATTTCGCTGATTTACCAGTTTTAAACCTGAAAAATTTGAAACGAAAATTTCAACATACCTCTTTTTTGAAAAGTCAGTTGATGCTGTTTTTCATGCTGATTTTTTCATTTCAGATTTATGCGCAAGTTCCCGATACCATCCAAAATGCAAACATTGAATATATAACCGACCAACTTGAAACCATTGCAGAGCAAACCGACCTAAACCTCGATTATTCAGACCTGGTGGACGATTTTTTATATTATTCAAAAAATAAAATTGGACTGAACAGCCCCGAAGTATCCAAATTAATGGACATGCGGGTAATCAACCAGGCACAATTGAGTAGCCTTCAGGAATATATTAGTAAAAATGGCCCCCTTTTTTCTGTGTACGAACTGGCTTCCATTCCTGGTTTCGATGAAACTACTATTCAGCAAATGCTTCCGTTTGTAAACATCTCAAGCACAAGCCAACAGCCTAAGTTTAATTTCAAGAATGCTTTTAAATATGCCAGCAACCAGCTTATCCTGCGGTATGGGCAGGTTGTTGAACCTTCAGTCGGCTATGCGTTGCCTCCCGATTCGGCGATTGACCATCCCGGGACGGTTTACCTCGGTAGCCCAGTGAAATATTACGCCCGCTATGCTTTTAATTACAAAAACCAATTCAGGATTGGGCTGGTAATGGACAAAGATGCCGGAGAAGTAATTTTAAAAAACAGCCTGAGTGATACGATTCTTTCAGAGGTTGGCTCGCAAATCACCAATATTTTTGATTTTTATTCGGCACATGCATACCTTGCTGATGTTGGAATTGTGAAAGAAGCTGTAATTGGCGATTACCACCTCGAATTTGGGCAGGGCTTGACTCTGTGGTCGGGGCTGGCGTTTGGAAAATCGGCGCAATCTGTTGAAATGAAGCGTTATGGCTCAGGCATCAGGCCGAATACTTCGGTAAATGAAAACCGCTTTTTCCGTGGTGCCGCAGCCACTTTGGGATTGAAAGATTTTGAATTCACAGCGTTTTATTCAAAAAACGATATAGATGCCAATACGGTTGGCTATACATTGGTGAATGAAGAAACCGTCAGCAGCATACAGGAAACCGGGATGCACCGCACCATTAACGAATTGCTGGATAAAAATGCACTGACAATTGATGCTTACGGCGGAAGGCTTAATTATAGCTACCGCAAATTCCAGGTTGGGGCAACCGCCTTTCAAACCTTGCTTAGCGCCCAATTGCAGGCAAGTGATGATTTGTATAAAAAATTCCGTTTTTCCGGAAACCAATTGACCAATTATGGGCTTGACTTTTCAGTGAATTTCAATAAAATAAATTTGTATGG
>DATCTB010000304.1:0-4256 GCA_036568185.1 Bacteroidales bacterium
GGAAGCATAATTGCTTTGCTATCCAGAATTTTTAAGGTTTCAGCATCAATATATTTTTTGTTTACAACAAGCCTGAACATGTATTCGCTGAACCAATCATCGGTCATTATTAAAAATCCTTTGTTGCCTTTGTCGGCGCCCCAACTATTTTCAAGCAGCCATTTGTCAACTGTATTATCCGGCAAAATATTCACCCCAACCAGCGCCATTCCATGTGTTGAGCCACTTTCAAAAGATTGAATCCTTGCTTTTTTATCCATTTCAAAATTAACCCCGAAAAGCGCTTCATAGTTGTAATTGTTCAAGTCGAGCGTACCATTTTGTTTGTCAAGTTGTTTGCCAACATCGCACGAAAAATAGAGGGCTTCATTTGCCAGAATTGATGTTTTTGCAAATTCTTTCACCTTATCGGCAGGCAGGTTAATGTATTTCCAGTTTGCACCTTCCACCAGGTTCCTGTCAAATTCTACTTCGTATAATTTCCCAAAATCACGTGTAGGGTCGTTCATAAACATCACATACTCCGACAAATCAATGCCAATTAATTCATTATAGAACTCTTTCGGCGTGTAGGTTTTTGGCTCACTTATATTTCCTTCTTTATCCTTGTATTGCCAAACGAAACTTTGAGGCGGTTCGCCCAGTGTGAGAACCAGGATGCGATAAATGTCAGAAAGCATTTCCAGTTTAGCCTGGTTCTGTGCCTCAACGCTCATTTTCGACAATGTGATTTGCCTCAGCTTTAGCCCATTTTCCCTCAACTTTGTGCTGAGAATGTCGCGCATAACAGCCGTTTTCTCGCTTTGAAAAGTATTGGGCATGGCATCGGCCGGAACAAGCCCGTATTTTGTAACGATATCAGCAAAAGTTGTCCACTGCCCGCCATCGCCAATCGGGTTTTTAAAAAGCCACTCTACTTCACGGCTGTCCATCGGTTTGTTGGCGGTTGAAATGGCAATTTCCATAAACAGGTTGGCTTTTTCCAATTGGTCCCAAAAGAAATTATAGGTTTGCGAAAACTCAAAATCGTTCATTTTGTATTTTTCCTGAACCATCGGGCGAAGTGTATTTAGCCCGGTATAAAGCCAGCACCTACCTGAAGATTTCTGGTTGGTAATAGCATTGGTTTTGATTTTGTTGGAAATAAAATTGTTCAGTTTTCCATCGTTTTCGCGGTTGATTGCCAGGGTTTTGATATCGTTGTGGGTAACAGCGTTAATTAAAGCCTGGTCGGTAGGCGTGTTTTTGAAAGTTTCCTGAATTTGTTTCAGCTCTGCTTCGTTCAGGGAGCCTTTGCTAACCTGTGCCTGGCTAACTTGCAAGAAAATAAATAACCCAGTAAAAATTGAAAAGAAAAGTTTCATTTTGTTTTAATTTAATCTTTAAAAATAAAATAGACAGCCAATATTAAGAAAATAAAACCAATAATATGGTTCATTTTGAAAGTTTCGTTTTTGAAAAAGAGCAATGAAAAAGTAACAAATACAACCAAAGTAATTACTTCCTGTATCACTTTCAGCTCTACAAGCGTGAAAGGCCCGCCATAATCTTTGTAGCCAATCCGGTTGGCAGGAACCTGGAAAAAATATTCGAAAAGGGCAATTCCCCAACTAAACATAATGATTGAAAACAGCCCGAGTTTATTGAACCATTTGAGTTCGTTAAATTTCAGATGCCCATACCAGGCAATAGTCATAAAGGTATTGGACAAAATTAGCAGCCCAATAGCGTATAAACCTCTCATAATAATTTAATTACCAAGTTTGCAACGATAACCCATCGAATCAAGCAAGGTTTTAATTTTTTGCCTGAAATCGCCCTGGATGATAATTTCACCGTCTTTCACCGTTCCGCCAACACCGCACTTAGATTTCAGAATTTTTCCTAATTCCTTCAAATCATTTTCATTTCCTACGAAATTCAAAACAAGTGTTACCTGCTTGCCTTTGCGCTGTTTTTTATCCAGGCTTATCAACAAATTTTGTTTGCCGGGCGACAAAGTTTCAAGCTGTTCAGGGCTGTCATCTTGTGGTTGAAAATCTGGGTTGGTAGAATAAACAAGGCGGTTATTTTTATTGCTCATTATTTTGGAATTATTACGTTTAACGAAAGTGGGTTTATTTCAACTATCAAATTCTTTTTCAGTTTAATGGCTTCGCCGTCAATGTTAACAAAACGATTTTTGCTTCTTTTTATAATAATTTTTTTCGCTGGTCTAATTTTTACAAACGGCGACTGGTCGATTTTTTTCAATAATAACAAATTTATAATGCCAGGCAAATCTATAAACTTTGGCTTTTTAACGATGCAAACATCTAGTAATCCATCATTTAGCTGGGCATTGGGCGAAATGGTGGTGTTGTAGCCAAATTGGTTTGAATTGGCGAATGAAATGAATAACGCTTTTGTTATCAATGTTTCCCCGTTTTCAAACTCAAGCGTATATTTTTTTTCGCGGTAGCGTGAAAATTGTTGCGCGATAAGTGACAAATAAGTTAAAAACCCTCTTTTTTTATTTTCAGAAAAAAGTTTGGCAACAAGTGCATCAAAACCAATTCCTGCGATACTTATAAAATTTTTCTCATTTACAGTTCCAGTATCAATTTTTGAAATTTTCCCATTAAAAACTAATTGAACGGCTTTTTCAGGAACAAGAGGAATGCCCAAATGCCTGGCAAGCCCATTGCCTGAACCACCGGGAATTATACCCAAAACGCTTTCTGTTCCAATCATTTGCGAGGCAACTTCATTGATAGTACCGTCGCCGCCTACTGCTACAATAAAATCGGTTTTGTTTTCAACTGCTTCTTTGCTCAAAACGCTTGCATGCCCTGCCGATTCAGTAAAGTTGATGTTTACTGTATATTTTTCAGCATCAACTTCTTTTTGAATAATATCTGCAATATTGTTCAATCGGCGCCTGCCGGAGATAGGGTTAATAATGAAGAGAATGCTTTTTTTTGGCATTATTTTAATTGAATATGAGCGGCTAATTTATTTTCCCAGCACCACTTTCACGGTCCTGGTTTTTTGTACGGCAGCCACGCCATCGGCATCGGTTACATTGTAATTTACCTGGTAAGTACCTTCCTGATTGACATTTACGTTGTCGGTCATCACCAATCTTGAAGAAATGTTGGTTGTATCGCCACTTTGATTAACAACATATGCCTCTGCTCCTGGGTCGACGTAAGGCTCGTCAAGTGCCCAGTTCAGTGGGTTTAGCCCAAGTAAAATGATAAATGGCTGGTTGCCTTCGTTCGAATCTTTTTTGCAGGCAAATATTCCAGCAGCTAATACCAGGAAAAGTATAGGAAAAATTATTTTTTTCATTGTTAAAATTAATTTTTGGTAAAAATAAAACAATTGCAAGAAGGTATTTTCAGACCATTCATTTTAATCTGAAGATTATAATTTTTTAACAGGATTCATGCCATGTTTTGGTTAAAAGAAAACATATTTTTGCCAAATTGAATTTTCCAAATACTCTGCCCAACACGATGAATAAAATATTTCTATTGCTCTTAAGCTGTTTCAGTTTTTCCATTTCTTTTTCACAAAATTCTGAATATCCGGCAGATTATTTTCGTTCCCCACTCGATATACCGCTCTACCTTTCAGGTACTTTTGGTGAACTGCGTTCCAACCATTTTCATTCAGGAATAGACATAAAAACCCAAGGTGTTGAAGGGAAAAATGTGTATGCAGTGGCTGATGGTTATGTTTCGCGGATTAAAGTTTCGGCAGGTGGTTATGGTAAAGCATTGTATATCAACCATCCCAATGGCACTGTTTCGGTTTATGGGCATTTAAAAAAGTTTAGTCCGGCTATTGAAAAATATGTCCGCGATTTGCAATATAGCAATGAAAGTTTTGAGGTTGAAGCCTTTCCAACAAAAGAAACTTTGCCTGTAAAGAAAGGTGATGTAGTTGCTTTTTCCGGAAATACCGGCAGTTCAGGCGGCCCGCATTTGCATTTCGAAATAAGGGAAGAAGGCACTCAGTATGCCGTGAACCCCTTACTTTACAAAAGCATCAAAGTGAAGGACTTGCTGAAGCCAAGTATTATGGAGTTAGTTATTTATCCTGTGGATGAGCAGTCGCTGATAGATGGTAAAAACGATACAGCTTTTTTTGCGGTTGAAGGAACGGGGAAAGATTATGTGTTGAAGGGAAAACCAAAAATTACCGTCACTGGAAATGTTTCTTTCGGAATTCGAACGATTGATTTAATGAGCGATATTCCTAATAAAAAC